>JBEKWX010000269.1:0-5592 GCA_049512675.1 Terriglobales bacterium
GTCGAAAAAACTTTGCGCTAGGATGCCCTATAAACGACCTTCTCGGTTCGGGTAGACATTTTCTATCCCCCAAATTTCGGCTGTTTTGAGAAAAATGGACTTTTTCAACAGCCACGCCTGTTAGCGCCAATTGAGAAGCTCGCGCGTCGTGAAGTTCGCGCGTCATGTATAGGACGGATACACTACTGCCATCCCTTGGTAGCAGCTTTACAGGTCCCAAATGAGAAAGCAACCTCGACAGCAACCCCTAGAAATTGGTGAGCCGGAGAAAACACCGTTCGCCCGGTTTGACGGCGGGACTGTGTATCCTCCAAATAATATATACGAGGCAGCTCAGTCCGTCTTAGATGGTTTGCAAACGAAGTCTGCGCCGCAGCTGTTCAGTTCGTTCGTTTATCAAGAAGGGGGTTATCCACGGACAGTACCGGGTGCTCCCGGACTCGACCTGGTATGCAGTCTTAAATAACTTCTTGAACTACCAGACGGCTGGCGCGTCAAATCAGGCGTCATCACTTGCATATTGCATCCGCGCATTGGAGATCATGGTTCGTCGTCCTTGCGAAGATGCGTGGCGCGAGCTCAGGGACTTCCTCATTAAGGAAATCGACGATCTGAGTGGTTGGAACTCGTCATTTCGTCGACAGAATGCTGAAGCAGAACAAGTCTTTCAAGGCGAGGATGAGAATTATTACTACCTCAACCCTCGTGGCGAACCCGTTCAAATCCTCGGTGCGAAGACAGCCCAGGAAACGCGGCTCGATTTCATCCTCAATCAGCTCGTCTCTCGAACAGGGTTTCTACATCAATTCCTCGGCCTTTTTTCTATGTTTGCGATTGCGGACGACTTTGAGAGGAATCGGGCTCACTACCACCTGCTGATTAAGGCTTCACTACCGGAGTCCGAGCGCGGCCCGATTGAGTGCGAGTGGACTTTTCTGCATTTCGACTATTCGCGCTCATATAAGTGGAGACCGCACTCGAACCTCTGTGACCCAGGATGGCTGGCCGGGGATATTCTCGGCGCGCTTACGGGGACCCTCGATAGGGATTTTTGGCACAGGAATATCAACCTCTCGACGATGGATCATACGTGGCTGGACGACGGGCTCAAGTTCCAAATGGATTATGTACTCGATACAACACTAAAGATTGGCACTGATCCGTATGCGTACGTCACCTTTGAAGGAAAGGTCATGCGTTGGACCAACGGCACGCCGGAAGCTGACGCGACGGTCAGTATCGGTGTGGCCGATCTTCATGACCACAGCGCGGAGGATGACCAGCTTAACCGCTTCCTCAGCCTCCTTGTCTGGGAGCATGGAGGACATGCGCGGATCAAGTGGGGCGTCGGCGGTGCAAGGACAGCTTATTCGAAAGCCTATAGTCCTCGACTATCGGCAGGACTCCGGGTCGATCCGGGATACCTGCAGCGCGGTACAAAGTTGGTACTCACCGCAGATCAGAAGGTGGCGCTTGGATTGTACAGAGAGGCGCAAAACTCGAGCAGTACCTTCTACGAATTCTTGTCGTATTACAAGATATTGGAGCTTGCCGTACCTAACAAACGAGGGGCTGCGCGTGGACAGTGGTTGAACACGGTCGCAATTCCGAAACTAGCACACATGGACAGAATGAAGGAGATTTTGGCGAAGCACGCGGATCTGGAACAATACCTCCGAGAAGTCAAGGTGAACGGAATAAAGCACGCGATCAAGGGAACCGTCGATCCTGACAGTCCACTTGATCAGCTTTCCACCACCAAAGATAACCGCATAATGGAGGAGGTTGCCAAGTTGGTCATGCGCGATCGACTTGGGCTCTGACAAGTTTGGCTTAACAGTGCGAATGGCAACCCCCTCGGATGATGCAAAATCCCGATAGCACTCACAACCCCAGAATCGTCCGGTCACTTGGCGAGTCGGCTACTCGGAAGCTACACTCTGGGGCCGCCATACTTCATCGTCACATGCTGGCCATCGGGATTCTCCGAACCGCCGACACCGGATCTTCATCGTAAGCGCTCCCCACTGATTCATCACATTCAGCGAGTGACCGCCCTCACAGACATCCCGCGCGCCTTCCCCAATAATGAAATCGGATTGGCCAAGGCAGAACTGTGCCCGCCTCCAGAGACGGACTCTGATGCCGCACGAGAGCCATTCGCCAGCTCTCTTTGAAAACCCAGATAGCACCCGAAAGCCCTCCACCTGTTCCCAAATTGGGAGCGCGGCAAAGCTATTTTCCGTTAAGTTCTTATTCCGGAATACTTTACATGTAAGTCCTTATTCCCGATGACTTTGCCCCTAACCCCATGATTCTAATACATCAAGAAATATAGGGGGGGGTACCCGGCCGTTCATACCAAAGAGTAAACACCGGGTCGGTCGTACCACCATTTGTCGAAAACCGGCAGGCCAGCGGTCAGTTTCGACCTGATCCACTACCGGGAAGCGTGCAAGCTTGCGCGAATCGACCCGCGTGTGAGAATACTGATGGTTCACCTTTGATCGTCACTCCATGCCCACCTTTGCCGCCGTCGACATCGGATCGAATTCTGTTCGTCTAAAAATTTCGCGCCTGCAAGCCGGGAGGCTGAAGGAAATCCACGAAGATCGCGAAGTTACTCGATTGGGGGAAGGCGTCTTCAGTGGCGGAATGCTTTCGCCGGAGGCGATGTCGGAAACGGTGCGCGTCTTGCGGCGCTTCAATCGCGCCATACAAGAATGTGGGACGGATTCGGTAAAGGTGGTGGCCACGGCGGCTCTGCGCGATGCCCGCAATTCACGGATATTTCTGGAGTGGATACGCTCGACGACGGGCTGGACGATCGAAATCATTTCCGGACTGGAAGAGGCCCGCCTCATTCACCTGGGCATTATCTCGGCTGGCCGCGTGGGCGCGCACAGCGTTCTGTTGCTGGACCTCGGCGGCGGCAGCTGCGAGGTCACGCTTTCCCGCGAGGGACAAATCCGGGATACGGTGAGCTTGCCGCTCGGAGCCGTGCGCCTGACCGGCGAATTCCTTCAGCACGACCCGCCGCGCAAGAGCGAACTGAAGCGGCTCCAGGGATTTGTGGCGCGGGAGATTACGCGCATTCAAGATCGAATCAAGTCGGCACGGGTAGGCGCAGTAATCGCCACCTCCGGCACCGCCGCCGCACTGGTGGGCGTCGCCCGCCACCTGGCGCGCCCCAGGAAGCGCCGGCCGGCGACTTACGCCACACGCGAGATGATCCGCCGCATTGCCAACCAGATCACGCGCCTAACCTTGGAGCAGCGGGTGAAGGTGCCCGGGATCGGTCCGCGCCGCGCTGAAATCATCTGTGCCGGCACGCTGGCCTATGCGGAGTTGCTGGAGCGCTGCCATCTTCCCGGCTTTCGCTATTCCGCGCTGGGGCTGCGCGATGGCATTCTGGCCCAGATGGCGGCGGACTACGATCGCAGCACGAGATCGGGCCGCGCCATTGAATCGGAACGCTGGGAGTCGATCAAGCGCGCGGTGGAACATTACCGTGTCGATCTGCATCATGCTTTGCACGTGCGCGAGGCGGCATTGCTGCTATTTTCCTCGTTGAAATCGGTGCATCAGCTTCCGGCGGAGTATCGCGAATGGCTTTCGGCCGCCGCCATGTTGTACGAAGTCGGCGACTACGTGAACCGCAACGGTCACCACCGCCATACTTATTACATCATCGCAAACTCGGAAATTCTGGGATACACGCCACAACAACGGCGGATCATTGGCTCGATCGCGCGTTACCTGGGAAAGTCGCGCCCCACGCCGGGAGATGGCCCGATGAGTGCGTTGAGTCCCGAGGAGCAGGAAAATGTGGAGAAGGCGTCGGTGCTGCTCCGGCTCGCGCGAGCTTTGAATATGGGGAGGAATCAATCTGTGGGCAAGGTCGGAGTTGCGGCGCGCAGCGGAAGGGTCTCATTGAAACTGACTCCACGGGGAAAGGCAAGCGTGGATTTGGAGGTATGGTCGATTGAGAAGGATCGATCCTACTTCCGCGAAGTTTTCGGGCGCGAGCTTTCGGTCGCCGCCGCGTGAAGTGCGCGCAGGATGCGGGGCGTGATGCACCAGCTCAGCGACCCCGAATTGCGCCGCATTTCGACTTTGGCCACCGCCCCCTTCTTCAGCTCAACCACGGCTTCGCATCCCGTGTCGCTGATTACGCGTCCGAGAAATTCGCGCAGGTTGGGATTATGCCCCACCAGCAGCATCGAGTCCTGGCGCGCGTACTTTTCCAGCATCTTCTGAAAATCCGAGAAGCCGGCCTGCGGACCGAGCGCATTCTCGATCACCAGTTTGCCTTCGTGCCCCATTTCGTTGCCCACCAAAGCCGCGGTCTGCGTAGACCGCTTCAGCGGGCTGGAGACGATGATCTCCACCTGCACGCCCAGCGCAGCCAGGGCGCGGCCGATGTATCCGCACTGCTCGATGCCGTCTTTATCGAGGCCGCGCTTTTCGTCTTTCTTGGCAGCGCTCAACTGCTGTCCGGCACTGGCGTGGCGCAGAAAATAGAGAAACATTTCGGAGTGATTATTCCTTTCCGATCACGGCTCGGATGGGCGAGGCTCGGCCGATCGATGCTCGGCCGGTCAAGGCTCGAGAAGAGCGCCGCGGAATAGCAACCGGAATTTCCTCCGGCGTCCTGGTGCCGTCCGCCACCCCGAGCAGGAAATCCTGGGAGCTGAAGGCGGCCGAGCCTCGAGGCGGTTTCTTGCTGCGTCCGCGTGGCGATTGCCAAGGACGCAAATAACGGCCGTCACTTTGCAGAAATCTTGACTTCACATTGTCGGCAAGATATGCCGCTAGAATCTCATGCACCACGCGGTCGCGCAGCAGCGGGTTTTTCAGCGGGAACAGGACTTCGACGCGCTCGTGCAGATTGCGATTCATCCAATCGGCGCTGCCGATGTAGACTTCAGGCTCGCCGCCGTTCTCGAAATAAAAAATGCGGCTGTGCTCCAGGAACCGGCCCACGATGCTGCGCACGCGGATGCGGTCGCTGAGGCCGCGGATCCCTGGCCGCAGCGCGCACATGCCGCGCACGATCAACTCAATGTCCACCCCCGCCTGAGAAGCGCGATACAGAGCCTGGATAACATTCACGTCGAGAAGAGCGTTCATTTTGGCGATAATGCGTGCCGGACGCCCCATGCGGGCATGCTCGGCCTCCCGCTCAATCAGGTGCATGCACTTATCCGCCAAATCGAGAGGCGCCACCAGTAGCGGCCCATAACCCGGATGCTCGGCGTAGGCCGTCAGAAAACTGAAAACATCGTGCACCGCACTGGTAATCTGCGGGTCGGCGGTGAGCAGGCTGAGGTCGGTATAGATTCGGGCCGTGGTCGCGTTGTAGTTGCCGGTGCCCAAGTGAGCGTATTGACGGGTTACGCCATCGGGATCGCGCCGGACCAGCAGACAAAGTTTGCAGTGCGTCTTCAGGCCGACCAGCCCGTGGAAGACCTGCACCCCGGCATCTTCCATATCGCGCGCCCAGCGGATGTTCGATGCCTCGTCAAAACGCGCTTTCAGTTCCACCACGGCAGTGACTTCTTTGTGCGCCGCGGCCGCGATCAGAGATGG
>JBEKWX010000270.1:0-5590 GCA_049512675.1 Terriglobales bacterium
GACAAGCTGTTTCCCCCACCCACTTAGGGTACACTTTCTCACTGAAAAAGATGCTTTAAGAGTATCGAAAGATGTACCCTCAGGTCAATGTAAGCCTTTGAGGCTGTGAGGATTAGCAGCGGATGGGGAAAACGGGCGGGTGAAAGGAAGAATCGCATTTTACTAGCTCAGGACGGAATTGGGATTCGTATCAGGGCATCGCTTTAGCGATGCCGAAAGCTTTTAAGATCAGACGCCCCTTTAGGGGCCGGGCACCGGTGCTGTTGCTACTCGAATCCCAGATCCTTCACTTCGCGATCCGTCAGCGGCGCAAAGGCGTCTGGCGTGCAGGAAACCTTGCCTTTCCAAAGCCCCGGCTTGCGGTTACCCTGCTCGTCCCGAAGCGCGACCAAGCGCACGACCGGCTTCTTCCCGCGCGCGATAACGATCTCCTCGCCCCGGCAAGCCCTCTGAATCAATCGCGAAAGATCGGCCTTGGCCTTGCGGATGGTTACAGTTTCCCGCCCGCCGCAATCGTGATCACCCACTTCTTCACGTTTCCACCTGGAGGAGAAGCCTTAGGGACCAGTTATTTCACTTACGCAGGGAGTATATCTGAACCAGTAACTACGCAAGTCTCTGACCTATGGAACTTGACACCAAATGTTAGAATAGATTCATAGCAAACAAAGTGTTTGCCGTATCCCGGATTCGATCTTTGACAAAATAGCCGAAGACAAAATAGCCGAGCTCCGGCCCCGGCCTTCCCGCGCCCAAAGCTGACCAAGCGCCAACAGAGAAGCAACCGCCGAAATGGGGGAAGTCAGCGTAAGTCCTTATTCCGTGATATTTTGCGAATAAGTCCTTTAAACTCAAAGATCTGGCGTGAATTTCCCGCTAAAGGCAATAAACTAGTTGACACACATGTGCTCTTGTGGTATCGTTTTGTACATGGACGCCACGAAGCACATTCCAGAACCGAAAACGCTGCAAGAGGCGATTGCCTACTTTGCCGACCCCGACCGCGCCTTTGAGTTTGCCAAGCAACTGCGTTGGCCGGATGGCAAGGTGATCTGCCCGCGTTGCGATGGTGCCAAGAACTCGTTCATCAACGCCAAGACGCGTAAGGGTGCGCCGCGCAAGCTGTGGTTCTGCTATGCGTGCAAGCGGCAATTCACGATCAAAGTCAATACGATCTTCGAGGATTCGCCCATCGGCCTTGATAAGTGGATGACCGCTTTTTGGCTTTTGGCGAATGCTAAGAACGGCATCAGTTCTCACGAGTTGGGCCGCTCGCTGGGAGTAACGCAAACGACGGCATGGTTCATGCTTCAGCGGGTGCGTGAAGTGATGAAAAAGCATTCCTTCGACACCAGCAAGATCGGCGGTGAGGGCAACCAGTTGGAAGTGGACGAAACCTTTGTTGGCGGGAAGGTCAGGAACATGCACCGTTCGCGCCGTGTGCGGTTTGCCGCTGAGGAAGGTTTCTCGGCAGCCGCTACGGGCAAGACGATTGTGCAAGGAATCCTTGACCGCAATCTTCGGAAGGTTCGCGCTACGGTTGTCCCGAACGTGACGCGGGAAACCTTGCAGAACGAAATTCTTAAGAACGTCAAGTTTGGAAGCACGGTCTATACCGACAGCGCAGTTGCATACGATAGCGGGATGCAGCGGCGTTTCGTGCATGATGTGGTCAACAAGACTGAGGCTTACGTTCGCGGACAGGTTCACGTGAACGGTATGGAAAACTTCTGGTCGCTTCTCAAGCGATCTCTCCGCGGAACCTACGTTGCTGTGGAACCGTTTCATCTATCACGCTACGTTGACGAACAAGTTTTCCGATACAACCATCGCAAAGACGGCGCTCGCAAGCTGACTGATTCTGACCGCTTCGCCGCTGTCATGACTCAAGTTCTTGGCCGTCGCCTGACCTACAGCGACCTGACGGGCAAGAGCCAATCGCCACATCACGCGACGACAGGGACGGGGGAAGCGGCTGTCCCGTTCTAGTCCCTGTCGGATTTCTGCGGCTTCTCTTGAGAAGCGGATTCCTTAATCCGCTTCTTTTTCTTTCGGGCCGGAGCCTGTAGAATCATCCGTCCAAACTGTTTGAAGTTCTCCAGTGCTTCCGGCCCTTCGATGTATTCAGGCTGTTTCATATTCTCAGTTTACATCGGATCAATTAGTGCAGCGCCATGAATGACGAGCTTATAAAAGGCAATCAGCAACACAATCCCGATAACGCAGCCAATGCAGCCAACAATGCCGGTGGTCAAAGCCAGCAAGAGAGAATCGTCAATTCCGTTATAGCAGCCCCTACACAAAATAATCCCACACGCCAAACAAATCCCGCCGAGCAAAAGCCACACAAACCCGTAGGCATTCGCATTTGGCGTTCTCTCTGGCGAAGACGAAAATGGAGAAACATCCGCAAAAGCGACAGGCCGCCAATAAACTGGGTGGAAAAATCTACTCTCGCTGTAGCTTTCCTTGTGTTCGTAATCACCAGCATACAGGCCATGATTTACTACTGGCAGGCCGATCTCATGCAGAAACAGATTGTTCAAGCGCAGTCGGCTAATAGGCGTCAGCTTGTAATTGCAGCCGAGTCCAATCAAATCACCCGAGAAGCCCTGGAATCTGTCCAGCGAGCCTTCATAACCTTCAAGGGAGTCGATACCAATGGGAGAAATCTGAATCCTCCTAACGCACTCATGCGTGGATTTTTTATCCGGGCGTTGAAAACAGCGGGACTACTCCTGCTGTAGCAGCTATTTCCTATGTCACATGACTAGGGCAGCACGTCTTCCATAGACATGCCCGACTAGGTGGCTGCAACCTCAGCAGCGGGCATCGAAAACGGAAGCACCAACTCAAACTCGCTTCCCTTCCAACCACGCTGCTCACTTCCATGCGACCATGATGTTTTGCCAACCACAGTCCGTTCGGAGGATCAACCTCTTGGTTCCAGCTCCAAACCGCTGAACCCGATTCCCAGTAGGTCGAGGATTCAAACTGCGGCTTTAACAGATGTCTCGCATAGAAGAGACGCTTATAATCTCCCTGGGTGGTCTCTGCCTCTCCCAAGTAGGTGGCTCCCAGATTTGTGGACCGCGCTGGGAGCGTACGTGAGGGTCCAGTCGAATGAGTGAGTTCGCCGCAATCTTTCTATTATGTTCGAGATTGTAGGAAGCGGCTGTCAGCTACTGCTGGGCTGTCCCTAGCCAGGCCGAACAGATCCGCAGAGAGGAAATATGAAATGCTTTGTATCAACATTGGTCGTGGTGGTTGTGTTGGGGCTTTTCGCTCCGATGGTTGAAGGAACTGTTACTCCGAATCAGCCAGCAAATACGCTTGCAACAAAATGCAACACACCTGGTGGTGCTTTGCATTTGGCCTGCCTGAGTTACATACAAGGCTGGGCACAGGGGATCGAGGGCGCTATGGGAGCTAACGACAAAGGCGTGCTTGGGACTTACACTTTTTTAGGTGAACCAACATGCGAACAAATAAAGGAAGTCTTCCTTCGTTACCTCTCGAAACATCCTGAAGAAGCGAAAGCGCGTGCTGGTGACGTGCTATACCATGCCGTAACCCAGGCCGGGTTGCTAACGGTAGTCACAGCTCAGAAGTAACTGGAGGGATTCTCCTAAGGGGAAACATTGCGGCATCGGCTGTGAGGTGCGGCTTCATCGTTCGCTGATTGTTGACAGAGACGGTTTGGGGGTTGAACGTCCGTTGCTTCGCTGAAATGGTGACCCAACAATCCACTGCTGACAAACTGTCTGCCCTGACGAACCGCCTCCGCAGCAGGCAACAGGTCGCTTGCGACCCTTACTTTCACAACGTAACCCCGCGCCCCCAAGTTGAGTGCTTCTTGCAGGCGTAGCAATCTAGGTCGAAGTTCCAGACATTCGCGGAGCGCCCACCCGATGGTGGAACGGCCGCAGAAATGAAAATAGCAGCGGGCAAGACACTGTGGCAACCGAGGGCGGATTCACGATGGCCATGGCAATAAGCATCACGAGCCAGCCAGGATTGCGCTTGAGTGGAATCTGCGGGGTCTGTATCCGTGACTAGACATAATCTTTAGGACTTCTTGGCAATCTCGCGCCCGCTGCTTCGGCATCAACTTCTTGATCTTGGCTAGGCAGCAAGTCTGCCTTCGACATGCGCGGCTAACGGCCTGTTTAGAGAGGACCATCGCCCGGACATCCATTGATAACCAAAGACTTGTCGGGTTCGTTTGGTAAACTGGCTATTCTTGCCAGCTAGTGTAAGGCGAAACATTTCTGTTGCTCCGCGGTCCTCTAGTTGCCGGGTCGGGGAACGGCCCATGGCGTTGGCGTCGACGGCTAGGGGGCAAGCAGTGCTGCCGCCGCTCCGATCAGGCGGCCCCTTCCGTTTCGCCCGCAGGAATCGAGTTCTCGGCGCCCGCCGCCTCGTTCTCGGATTACGGATCACCCACGGGCGGCGAACCCTGTTCGGTCGCCGCCACGGTTAAACCGCTCGTCTGCTCCAGTGCGGGAGGCGGGTTCTCGGGTTGCGGAGTCGGAGCCTCACCTTCGGCTTCGTCCTCGTCACCCTCCGACGTGAGTGTGGCAACTCATCCAGCAGCTCGAGGTTCTTCAGAAACGCCCGCTGGCTGGCTGTGCGATAGCGCTGCAAGTTGGACATGCTTCCTATGGAGGTGAACTGATCAATTCGACGATAGTTTAAGCAAAGCATCTCGATATCCAGCGCCTGACGCAGGCGCCAACATTCGACGACGAGGCTTTCCAGCAGCAGGTCGGTAAGCGCGGCCCAAACCCGTTCATGGTCTGCTCTTCCCTGTCGAACAAGACCTACACACTTGAGTCCCCACAGTACTGTCCCAAAGCCGATTACATCAGTAAAGCGTTTATTTACAATCAAATGGATAATTCAAGATTTATATTGACTTATCATTGATGAAGAGCTAAAGATAGGAGTCGAATAGGTAGGGAGGACCATGCCGGCCAAAATGACCAAGAAGTTCACTCCTGAGATCGACGCCCAGCTCTACGATGAGTTCGTTGCGGTTGCAGAGAAGAATGGGCAAACGAAGCGGCATGTTCTCGAACAGGCGCTCGGGTTCTACCTGCACAATGTGGTTCCGTCCCAGCACCTGGTCCGCCCCGAGGTGATGGATGCCTTCGAGCAGTCGGTCGCTCGCAACCGTGACCTGTTGCAACGTCTCGCTAAGTAAATGGCGGATTACCTAACGGTAGCGGAAGTCTACCGGATGCAGCATCGATTGATTGAGATGTTCGGCGGTCTCCATGGTGTTCGCGATAAGGGCGCCGTTGAGGCCACCGTTTTTCGTCCGCAAATCGGCTATTACAACTCCATCGAAGAAGAAGCGGCCGCGCTGATGGAGTCGCTCGGTAACAACCACGGGTTCCTCGACGGCAATAAGCGCATCGCTTTCACCGCCACCGATGTCTTCCTGCGACGCAACGGCTTTTGCATCGAGGTCGAAGGCCTGGACGGATACGCGTTCATCGTCGGCTCGATGGACCGGCACGAATTCCGCTTTGCCCAAATCCTCGACTGGATCCGTCAGCACATCAAGCCCCTCGTTTAACTGGTC
>JBEKWX010000271.1:0-10261 GCA_049512675.1 Terriglobales bacterium
GAGGCGAGCGCGGTGAGAACACCGCGGCGGAAACCTGCGCGATTTTGACCACGACCCCAAATGCTCTGGCATCAGCCGTCCATGGCCGCATGCCAAGTCATCCTGCTGCTAGAAACATTTGCCCACCGCAAGCCAGAAGATGTATAGTTCCTGCAACCAAATATCATGAAGTTCCTGCGCTGGGTAAGAAAACTTCGTCTAGCCGAAAATCTGTTCTGCGAGCTTGGACCTGAAATGGCGGTTGTTTCAGCCGAAAGAGGAGTCTGGTTTTGACACTTCTGTTCTTTGGGTTATTTGCGTTCTCACTGGCCCTATCGTTTGTGGCGACGCGTGAAGTGCGAAACATGGCGACCCGCAGAGGCTGGGTTTCCATACCGCAAGATGGACGGCATGTCCATCAGGTCCCGCTTCCGCGGTTGGGTGGCGTAGCGATTTTCTTGGCGTTCTCGGTCAGCTTGAGCTTGTGGTTTGGGCTCTCCCTGATCAATCCCCGCCTGGTTGATGGACTCGAGCCCACCACGCTTTTCCGTATCTATGTTCCGGCGTGCCTGGTTTTTTGTCTCGGCATCTACGATGATCTCCGCGGCGCAAGTCCGTATTTGAAGTTTGCCGTGCAGGCGATCGCCGCTGCCATGCTCTTCGCCGGCGGAATGCGCATTCTCGATCTGCCGCTGATCTTCGGAGCCTACTCGTTGCCATGGTTCGTCGGGTTGCCGCTCACGGTGGTGTGGGTGGTGGCGGTCACCAATGCCTTCAATCTCATCGACGGCCTGGATGGTTTGGCTGCAGGATCGGCCTTGTTTTCGACTTTGGTGTTTTTTGTCTGCGCACTAGTTAATCATTCGTGGCTGGTCTCGCTGATGAGCCTGACTCTCGCCGGAGCCACCCTCGGATTCCTGCGCTTCAACTTCAATCCGGCTACGATTTTCTTGGGTGACTCGGGCAGCCTATTCATCGGCTTCATGCTCAGCGCGCTGGCGCTCGCCGGAGCGCAGAAAGCGCCGACGTTCGTGGCGGTCGCCATCCCGGTGGTCTCGTTCGGATTGCCGATTCTGGAAACACTGCTATCCGTCGTGCGACGGTTGATCAGCGGGCGCCCGATTTTCACCGCCGATCGCGAACACATCCATCACAAGTTGCTGCAGATGGGTTTTTCGCATCGCCAGGTGGTGATCGTTCTCTACGCCGTCTCGGCCGTGTTCGCCATGCTCAGCCTGTTCCTGCTATGGCCGACGGGCAGCACCGTGGGCCTGGTGCTGGCAGTCGTGGGGACCGGCATCTGGCTGGGGGTGCAACACCTGAACTACCTCGAGTTCGGCGAACTGCGGAGAGTAGCGCAGCGCACAATTGACCAGCGGCAGATCGTGATCAACAATCTTTCGGTGCGCCGCGCGATCGAGGAACTCAAAGTGGCCGGCGATTTCGGTCAGGTGCGCAGCGTCCTGGTTGCCGCCTTCGAGAGCAACGATTTGGATGGGTTTGAGTTGCATCTTAAGTCGCTTCCCGGCGATCAAGCGATGCCCAGCGAAACCAACCGCCACCTTCACTGGAGCAAGTTTCCTCATATGGCGGCAATCTCCAACGAGCCTTCGTGGATGCTGACGCTGGACTTGGTGACAACTTCGAACCGGCGCCGCGGCTCACTCGTCGTCTATCGCATCTACAGCCAGCGTGATCTTCAACTGGATGTCAACCTCCTGACTTCCGAGTTTCCTTTTACCCTCGCCGACGCACTCGATCGAGTGCTGACCATGCCCGAGGTTCTCATGCCGGCAGCGCAAAGCGACACACCGTTTCTTGCCGCGAACCTCTAACAGGCCGAGCCAGACGTTCATTGGTTAAATCGAGCGGATGGCCCGGGCCCCAGGTGGGTAGGCCTTTTTTCGGCGGGCCAAACGCGGCAGTCCGATATAATCCACAGCTTCAGATGACACTCACTTCGGACACGAAGCCAGGCCCTTACCACATCCAATCCTTATGCTCAACTGGCGCAGCACCGCCAATTAGACCAGTGGAGGATTAGTGGCCTGTTTACGAGATGAGTCTAGAATGACTGACATGAAGAAACGTTTTTCGATCGTAAGTGCGGTGGTGATCGCGCTTGGGTTTGGAGTGGTTGGGTGGGCGTGGGCCCAGGAGTATGACGGGCCGATGTCGGCATTGCGGTTTGTGGTCGTGCGTGACTACAACGGCAAGCCGGTGAGGGATGCTGCGGTGGTACTGCATCCGGTGGATCGGAAGGGAAAGCAGTCGCGCGGCGGGATGGAGTTGAAGACGGACAACGATGGGCGGACGAACATTGATGGGATTCCGTATGGTCCGCTGCGGGTGCAGGTGCTGGCTCCGGGTTTCCAGACTTTTGGGGAAGACTACGTGATCGACAAGCCGGAGTTGCAGATTACGGTGAAGCTGAAGCGTCCGGCGGGACAGTACTCGAAGTACGGGAACGACGGAGACGCGAAGAAAGACAACGACACGAAACCGGCGGAGCAGAAACCGCAGTGATCAGAGGCGCAATAAAAAAGGTTCGAGTGAGATTGCATATGAAAAGAAATTTTTCGATGGTGATGGTAGTGGCCATCGTACTTGGGTTGGGCATGGTTGGGTTGGTGTGGACTCAGGACGATGAGGGGCCGATGTCGCGCTTGCGGTTTGTGGTGGTGCGCGACTCCGACGGTAAGCCGGTGAGGGATGCGGCGGTGGTGCTGCATCCGGTGAAACGCAAGGGGAAACAGGGGCAGGGAGAAATGGATCTGAAGACGGACGCAGAGGGGCGGATGAGCGTTGACGGGATTCCGTATGGTCCGCTACGCGTGCAAGTGCTGGCGCCGCATTTCCAGAGCTTTGGGGAAGACTACGAGATCAACAAGGCGGAGATGGAGATCACGGTGAAGCTGAAGCGTCCGGGCGGGCAGTACTCGGTGTACGAGAATCACGGGGACGATAAGAAACCACAGTAAGGCGCCGGGGTGGAGGAAGGAATTGTATTTTGTGGGAGTGACAGGGAGAGCCGGGTGACCTACAATCGGCTGCCATGGGATTGCAGGAACTCACTGTCGAGCGCTATGCGGGAGTGGCGGACGATCAGCGGATTCTGTTGCTGCGTGGACCGATCACGATCGAAACCGCGCCGCGATTCGAGCAGGCGGTGCACCACGAAAGCGCGGAAACGATGATTCTGGATTTGACGGATGTCCCTTACATTGATTCGGTGGGATTGGGGTCGCTGGTGAGGGTGTACGTATCGCATCAGAAAACAGGACGATGTCTGGTGCTGACAGGTATGAAGCCTCGGGTGCGCAAGTTTATGGAAATGACCAAGGTGAACGAATTCTTCGTGACCTTTGGCACGACGTGGGAGGCGGTGGAAGCGCTGGCTAACACTGGGACGGCTTGAAGGGAAGACGGCTAGCCGCGGGAGTTCACGGGGGCGTAGGGCTGGCTTCATAAGTGCTCTGGTCAGCCGGCCAAGGATTCAATTGTACGTATTGCGTCCGGCGGGAGCGTGAGGTCGCGGCTGGCCAGGTCCTGCTTCATGTGGTCGGCATCGGAGGTGCCGGTTAAGGGCAGAATTCCGACCGTGCGGGCGAAGCTGAACACAACCTGGGCCGGCGTGGCATTGGCGCTCGCGGCCAGAGTGGCGATCAGAGGATGGAGTAGCACCTCCTTATTCGCGGTGAGAAGCGAGAATCCCTGATAGATGACTTTGCGCTCCCGGCAAAACAATCGCACGGCGCGGTCCCAGCCTAGTCGGGCGTAGCAGCGGTTTTGCACAAATGCGGGAAGTTCGGCGCCGCCGGCTGCCATCTGCTCCAGGTGACGCAGAGAGACATTGCTTACGCCGAGGAGACGGGTACGGCCGGCATCACGCTCTTTGCGCATCGCCTCCCAGACTTCAGTGTCAGCATCGGTCCAGTCGTCGTTGGAGGAGGGTCCGTGCAGCACGTAACTGTCGACGTGGCCGGTCGCGAGATGGTCGAGCGAACTGGCCATTGACTGAGCGACCTGAACGGAAAGCGAAGCTGCGGGATCGTAGGGCAGGCGCTGGTCCTGACCGGGTTGATAGGTAAATTTCGTTTGCAGAAAAAGATCGTCGCGCGTGACCAAGCCGGCGTGATAAGCGGCGGCTAATCCTTGGCCCACGCCTTCTTCGAAGTAATGCCGCCGCTGGTTCGCCGTGTCGATGGCTCGAAAACCCATGCGCAGCGCGAGTTCGGTGAGCACCGAGGTGCGATCTTCCTTCCACGCGGTGCCGTAGAGAAAATCGGGAACTGGTGAACCTGGCTGGGGCATTGAATTATTCACGCGATCACGGGAATGTCGCTAAGTCCTTTGGTGCCGAACAGGCGGCGATAGCGTTCGATCTCTTCCGGCGTGCCGAGCGCCTTGGCGTAGTTGTCGGAGAGCTTGACCGTTGGTTTGCCGTCCGCAGTGGATACCTTGCAGATCAAGCTGATTGGATCAAAGTCGCTGCCGCCGGCGGGATCACAGCCGCGGAAATCGTTGGTCAGAAGAGTTCCCCAGCCGGCACTGAAACGAATACGCCGGCCAGGAGTCCACTTCTTGGCATCGAGGAAATCGGCGGCGCTGCGGAAGTCGTTTATCGTGGCACGGATGGTTGCGCCGGTCGCAAGCACCCCGCCAAAATAGGCGTGTAAGCCGAGGATGTCGTCGACGTCGAGCGCATCGGACGCGATGATGAGCTTTTCATGCGGATCGCGACCGCGCCGCTTGAGCCATTGGATATATTCATCGCCTGCGACGTAGGGATTCTTGCTGTCGATGCGTTGGCCCGTCCAATCGGCCGTCCAGTCGGGGGCATGGTCGAGAAATTGCGTAGTTCCAAAAGTATCCGTTGAGAAGCTTTCAGGGCATCGTCATCGGGTGCGAGTGCGGCGAGAACCATGGGGATCTCGTGCGCGTTGGTTCCGATGGCTTCAAGATCGTGCTTGTGGGCGAGGAAGGCGTTCGAGGTTCCCGTAAAGGCGCTGCCGAGATTCGCTGCCATGGCGTTGACCACGTATTCCTGCCAGAGGAAGCTGTGGCGGCGCCGGGTTCCGAAGTCGGCCACGGCAAGAGCGGGGACGTCGCGCAGCCGCTCAATCTTGCCCCAGAGCTTTGTTTTCGCCCGGGCATACAGAATGTCGAGACCGAACTCGCGCAGCTTTTTCAAACCGGCTCGAGTCTTGAGTTCGTCAAGGATGGAAAGCGCGTACAGTTCCCACATCGTTGTCTCGGTCCAAAGGCCGTTGAAAGTGAGATGGAACTGTCCGCCGCTAATCGATAGTTCATAGTCCGACAATCGGAAGTCGCGTTCCAGCCATTCCAGAAAAGCGGGTTCAAAGATTCCGCGGCGGCCATAGAAGGTGTTGCCGGCGAGCCAGACCAGTTCCGACCTGCGAAACCGGAGGCGGCGAACGTGCTCCATCTGGTGGATAAGCTCCTCGCGCGGGAACATGTCGGCGAGGCGGACGGAAGTGGAGCGGTTGAAGAGGGAAAACGACACACGGGTTCTCGGGTAATGCTTCCAGATGAACTGGAGCATCAGCAGCTTGTAGAAATCGGTATCGAGTAAAGACCTGGTCACCGGGTCCAGTTCCCAGTTGTGGTTGTGCGCCCGCTCGGCGAAGTTGACGATCATCGCGTGTTTTCTCGCGTACCATCCTCTGCGACAGTCATGAGAAAATCAACCGCAGTGACCTTAGATATGTCTTTTTTTGTGGGCTGGCTGACTTGGGGAAGGCAAACACGGTACTATCAAATTTCTGCATGAGACCGCCTCGGCCTTTCACAGCTGCACCCCGGAGACTTTCGTCCGCATTCCGCAGTTGCTCATCCGTATTCCGGAGCTGCTCACCGCTGCTTGTTGTGACGGGGCAGGCCCACGGGTGGGTAGAGTCCTCTGGCCGTGCTATGCGCGCGCTGGCGGTCGGGGTTCTGCCCGGAATGTTCCTTCTTCTGCGAACGACCCGCCAGGAGATTTACAACATTCTCTGGGCCCTGGTGTTTGGCTTCGCCACGCTGAATATTTTGAGCCTGGGGGCGCGCCGTTTCGAACAGGACAAGGGTCTGAGCTTTGGCGAGATTCTGGCGATTCTGGTCGTGGTGGTGTCGATCGTTCTGCTGGGTTGGGAAATGTTGTATCTGTTCCACATTCTGCCGATTCGCCTGACGCCGCGCTGACACGGATTGCGGTATGATCGCGTGTGGTGAAGCGCGAATCCAATTTTGACGTGACTTGTCCTTGCTGCGGCGCGGTCATGAAAATCGACGCGGCGACGCGCAGCGTCATAGCGCATACTGCGCCCGTCAAGCCGAAAACCTTCAACGACATGGAAGAAGCGGCTCGCGCCATGAAAGAGCAGGACAGCCGGCGCGACTCGATTTTTCGCCAATCGATGGAAGCGCAAAAGCATGCCTCGGAGTTGCTGGAGAAAAAATTTCAAGAGGCGGTCAAGAAGGCCAAAGAAACGCCGGACACGGGAAAGCCGATTCGGGATTTCGATCTGGACTGAGGTGTTGCGGCTTTCTCACCGCCGAGACTCCGAGGACGCCGAGAAAAAGCAAATACTTGAATGACTCGTCCTCTTTTTCTGGGGCATCGCGGGGCTCGGGCTTCCCGCCAAATTCCCGAAAACACTTTGGCTTCGTTCGAGCTTTGCTTGCGGCATGGCTGCGACGGGTTCGAATTCGACGTGCGGCTTTCCGCCGACGGGCAGGCTGTGATCTGCCACGACGCGACCGTCGGAGGGATGAAGATTGAGAACACGGCGTCGAAAAGCCTGCCGCTGCCCACACTGGAAGATGTTTTGCGGCAATTTGCGCAGCGGGCGTTTCTCGATATCGAGTTGAAGGTTGCGGGACTCGCGCCGCAGACGCTCGCAGTATTGCGCAAGCATCCGCCGCAAAAGGGATGCATAGTTTCGTCATTTCATCCCGAGGTGCTCGCGGCAATCCACCATCTCGATCCGGCGGTTCCGCTGGGATTTCTTTGCGACACGCGGGGTCAGCTTCGAGATTGGCTCGAAATGCCGGCGGAGTGGGTGATTCCGCAGTTCAAATTGGCGGATGGGGAATTGATCGAACTGGTTCATGGGGCAGGGAAAAGAATCATGGTCTGGACAGTGAATCGCGCAGAGCGCATGCGTGAGTTCGCGGCGTGCGGCGTGGATGCGATTATCTCGGATGAGACGGAATTGATGGTCCGCTCGTTGCGGTAGAAAGCGAGATTGCCGAACTGGGGCTGCCGAAGAGCGCTGCCGAGCTGCGCTCGGCTTGGACGGGGCAAAGCCCCGTCCCCACACGTGCTTCGCCATTGCTCGTGGAATTCACCTCATTTACATTGAACAGGATGCCCACTACAGGCGAACGATTCGAGCGAGCGGTTCAGATCATGGCACGGCTGCGGGCTCCGGGTGGATGCCCGTGGGACCGCGAACAGACTTTCGACACCATCAAACCCTACACGCTGGAAGAGACTTACGAAGTCCTCGAAGCGATCGACAATCGCGATTGGCCGGAACTGACCGGCGAGTTGGGCGACCTGCTGCTGCAGGTGCTGTTTTATTCGCAGATGGCAAGCGAGGAAGGGCACTTTTCGGTGGATGATGTGCTGGACCGGCTTTCCAACAAACTGGTAGATCGGCATCCGCACGTGTTTGGTGATGTGAAGGCGGACACTCCTGCCGAAGTGCTGCGCAACTGGGAGGCGCTGAAAGCGGAAGAGAAAAAGAAACGGCTGGCGGTCGAGGAGAAAGCGCGGCAGGTTGGTGACCCCGACACCCGCCCAAGCGGAGCTTGGACGGGGCACCCAGCCGAGCCGGAATCGGTTCTCGCGGGGGTGTCATCGAAAATGCCCGCTCTGATGGAGGCTTATAAGCTCAGCTCGCGCGCGGCGCATGTGGGATTTGACTGGCCGGAGGTGGAAGGGCTCTTTGCCAAGCTCGAAGAAGAGACAGCGGAGTTGCGGGAGGAACTGAAGGCCGTGCCGATGCTTCCTCTCAAGGGTCGATCGCTGGGGACGGGAATTGCCGGATCAGGGAAACCGCGGGTTCCGCCAGAGCTACGCGAGCGGTTGGAAGATGAAGTTGGAGACATGTTCTTCGTTCTGGTGAACATTGCACGCTTTCTGGCGCTCGATCCGGAGTCGGCTTTAAGGAAGACGAATCGCAAGTTCAAGCGCCGCTTCCAATGGATGGAGGAACGCCTGCGCGCCAGCGGGCGAGCGCCACAGCAGGCGTCGATGGACGAACTGGAAACACTATGGCAAGAGGCGAAGCGGCAGGAAAAACCAGCGTGACCGGAGCGGCCAAGATATCAACGTCCGGCGAAGTGATCATTCGCAAGTGCGAAGCGCTGGCTGAGATGCAGGCCTGCTTTGCGCTCCAGAGGGAGGTATGGAAGTTCTCGGATGCGGACCTGGTTCCGGTGCGGATGTTTGTTATGGCAGTGAAGATCGGCGGCCAGGTGATGGGGGCTTTCATTCATAGAAGCGACCAAGGAAACGAGGAAAGGGACGACGAAAAGGAACTGATCGGCTTCGCGCTCGCGATTCCGGGAATGCGGAACGGCCACTGCTACCTGCACTCGCACATGCTGGCCGTCCGCCAGCAATATCGCAATGGGGGCCTGGGACGGCGGATGAAGCTCTATCAGCGTGAGGATGCTCTGGCGCGGGGTTTCGAGCTGATGGAGTGGACGTTCGATCCGTTGGAGGTCAAGAACGCGTATTTGAATATCGAGAAGGTGGGTGCGATCGCACGACGCTACAACGTGAACCAGTACGGGATTACATCGTCGCCCTTGCAGGGTGGCCTGCCCACCGACCGGCTGGTGGCGGAGTGGTGGATGAGGTCAAAGAGGGTCGAAGCAGTACTGGCGGATGCTCCGCGGGCGCAGTTCGAATGTCGGGCGCGCATCGATGTGCCGGCGGAGGTTTACGAATGGAAGGCCGAGGCGACGACGCGCACGCAGGCGCTAGCGGTGCAGGAAAGGAATCGCGAGCGGTTGCAGCGGGCGTTTGCCGAAGGACTGAGTGTGCTTGGATATGATCGCGATGAACACGGAAACGGGCGATTCCTGCTGGGCGAGTGGGACGAAGGCTGGCAATATTAGCAGGCTGCGGAGTCTGATTTCTTGCAGAGATGCGGCTGGCCGCGTCTCTACTGGCGGAAGGATTTATGGCGTCGCTACAGCGATGCCATGATACGAACCACAACTCATCATGAAAATAGAATCTGTAACTCTGCGTGAAATTCATATGCCGCTCGTGCATTTTTTTGAAACGAGCTTTGGCCGGGTTTACAGCCGCCGCATCCTGCTGGTGAGCGTCGAGGCCGATGGAGTGCGCGGGTGGGGTGAGTGCGTGGCCGGGGAAGATCCGTATTACAGCCCGGAGTGGACGGAAACCGCGTGGCCCACGATCAAGCACTACTTGGCGCCTCTTGTGTTGCAGGGCGAGCTGGATGCGGGCCGGGATTGTGCGGCGCGGTTTGCCAGAGTTCGCGGACACCGAATGGCAAAAGCGGCGCTGGAAAACGCGGTATGGGATGCGGAGGCGGGGCAGAAACAGCAGCCGCTCTGGAAGTTGCTGGGAGGAACACGGCGCGAGATCGCTTGCGGTGTTTCGATTGGCATTCAGGACACGCCGGAACAACTTCTGCGAAAGATCGAAACCGAGCTGGCGGCGGGATACCGGCGGATCAAGATCAAGGTGAAGCCGGGATGGGATTTGAATGTGCTGGAGAAGATCCGCGCGCGCTGGGCGGATATTGTCCTCAGTGTGGATGCGAATTCAGCCTACACGCTTGACCAGGTCGAGCACCTGCGCAAATTCGACGCCTTCAACCTGCTGATGATCGAACAGCCGTTGTGGAACGACGAAATCTATCTTCATGCGCGGCTGCAGGAAGCCATCGAGACGGCGATCTGTCTGGACGAATCGATTCTGAATGCGCGAGATGCCGATTTTGCGCTCGAAACCGGCGCTTGCCGGATCATTAACATCAAGGTGGGCCGGGTGGGCGGCTTCGGCGAGGCGAAGAAGATACACGATGTCACCGTGCGGCACAATGTTCCGGTGTGGTGCGGCGGGATGCTGGAATCGGGGGTGGGACGGGGGCACAACATCGCTTTGTCGACGCTCGAAAATTTCCGCTTGCCGGGAGATGTGTCGGCATCAAAGCGCTATTGGAAAGAGGACATCATCGAGCCCGAAGTCGAAGTCCGCGCCGATGGAATGATTGCCATCAGTGACGCGCCC
>JBEKWX010000272.1:0-5578 GCA_049512675.1 Terriglobales bacterium
CACCGCAAAATTCACGAAAGTAATAGAAGACTTCATCCGCCGCTATCCCGACCAGTGGCTATGGGTCCACCGCCGCTGGAAAACCCGCCCCCCAGGCCAGCCCCCGCTGTACTAAGCTCGTGTGGTTGTGTGGGGACGGGCGCCTCGCCCGTCCGGGCCGAGCGAAGCTCGGCAGTCGCCGCGTGTGGCAAAGAAGTCGGCGTTGTGCACACCCACCCCGGAAAGCGACAATAGACAACCATGAAGCATACCCTGCGCGATCTAGCCGAGAAGCTCGGCTCCCGTCTCCTGGGAGACGGCTCCATCACTGTAAGCAACATCTCCGGCCTGCAGTCCGCCACAAGCGACAGCCTGGTCTTCGTGGATGACGCCCAGCACCTGGACGCCGCGCTCCGCTCATCCGCCGCCGCCGTAATCGCCCCAGGGTTCGCGGATAAAGACTTCGCAGCCAGCGCCACCGCCAAGCCGATCCTGATCTCCCCGCAGCCGCGCCTGACTTTTGCGCGAGCCGCGAAGCTCTTGCGCGACCCCGGCGGCAATCGCGTTGCTCATCCTTCCGCCATCGTTGCCGCTTCTGCCGAGATCGGCAAGAACGTGGCCATAGGCGCGCGAGCGATTCTTGACGAACACGTCGAAGTCGGCGATGAAACTAGCGTCGGCTCCGGTGTGGTCATTGGCGACGCAGTAAAGATCGGAAGCCATTGCCGCCTCGACGCGAACGTCACCATCTACCCAGGCACAACGCTAGGCGACCGAGTCATCGTGCAGGCCGGCGCTGTCCTCGGCAGTGCAGGCTTCGGCTACGTCCGCGATTCCCAAACCGGACGCTACGAGCAATTCCCGCAAGTAGGCCGGCTGGTCATCGAAGACGACGTAGAGATCGGAGCCAACTCCACCGTCGATCGCGGCGCTCTAGACGAAACCCGCATCCGCCGCGGCACCAAGATCGACAATCTGGTCCACGTCGGTCACAACGTACAAATCGGCCAGGACGTGGTCATAGCCGCACAGACCGGCCTCTCCGGAAGTGCGGTAGTCGAAGACAACGTAATCATCGGCGGCCAGGTAGGCATCGCGGATCACGTGCGAATCGAAGCAGGCGCTATCCTCGGAGCGCAAAGCGGCATCCCCACCAAGAAAGTGATTCGCGGCAAGGGAGTAGTGTTCTGGGGCACCCCCGCGCGCCCCATTCGAGAGTATCTTAAGGAATTGGCGTTCCTATCGCGGTCGGCCAAGAAGGACCGCTGAGCTTCAGCAATGAATGTTTCTAATTCTAAAGAATGTTTCTGTAGAGACGCGGCTCGCCGCGTCTCAGCGCAAAAGCCAGGAGCTAGTAGCTAGAAGCCAGCAGCTGCCCCCATGCCCATCCTCGTCATCGGCGGCCACTCCCGCAGCGTCGGCAAAACCAGCGTCGTAGCCGGTCTCATCGCCGCCCTGCCCGCCTTCCACTGGACCGCCCTAAAAATCACCCAATACGGACACAACGTCTGCTCCGCCAACGGCGCAGCCTGCGACTGCGCCACAGCCGATCATTCCTGGGCTGTATCGGAAGAAAAGGATCGCTCCGGCGAGTCCGATACGTCGCGATTCCTGCTCGCCGGAGCCGATCACTCCTGGTGGGTCCGCACTCAGCAAGGGCACTTAGCCGAAGCCATGCCGCGCATCCGCAAAATTCTAGCTACTACAAAAAACGCCATCATAGAATCGAACAGCATCCTGCGCTTCGTGAAACCGGATCTCTATCTAACCGTACTCGATCCGCAGACCGCCGACTTCAAAGTCTCAGCGCAAACTTTCCTCGACCGCGCCGACGCCGTCCTGCTGCACTCCTTCCTGCACTCCGTCGAAGATGCCGCAGGCCCAGCCTGGGAACGAGTCTCGCTGAAACCCGTCATGGATCGCCCCATGTTTGAAATCCGCCCGCCAAACTACGTGACGCCAGAAGTCATAGAGTTCGTTCGCACTCGCTTAAGCCCTTCCTAAAGCTGTTCTCTGCGAACTCAGCGTTCTCCGCGGTTCAAAGCTTTCACCCCGTATACATCCCAATCACCCGCTCAATCGCCCGCCGGCAGACCGCGCAAAACGCCTTATGCCGAGTGAACATGATGCAGTCCACCTCCGGACGGTAGTACCCCTTAGCCTCGTAGTTAGCGCCTTCGAACGCTCCCACTTTCCCGGCAAACTTCTCGGAACCGAGCATCGCATCTTCCTGCGCGCGCTCTTCGCGGAAAAGTTCATCGATTTCCGCCTCCGCCTTCCCCGCCGCTCGCAGCTCTTTCCGCTGCCGTTGGATGTCCCGCTCAAAGCGATCGAACTCCTCTTTATCCCAGGGCGTCGGAATCGGTGTCCCCGTCGCGACCAAATCTTTCCACTTCAAATTTGCCGGATCGAGCAACGCGGTCACATTCGGCTCCCACGGCTCCGTCTTTTTCTCCGGCGGCAGATAGGCCACATCCGACGTGTAGTACTCATCCGCCAGCCCGCCGAACTGGTGTCCAAACTCGTGCACACCAACATACCCTGCCCACAGATTGTCGATCGCCACAACCGCGTATTGATTGAAGATTCCGCCGCCACCGTAAGTCTGCCCGTTCACCAGAATTTCGATGAACTCATACGGCGCGAACGACGCCACATCCCGCAACGTCCGGTTCTCCGTAGTCAGCACATAGCGCTCGGTGCCGAACGTGTCATATGCAGCGCCCACCGGAGACCGCCGGTAAATTCCGCCCGAAGGCCGCGACACGCCCGACTCCTCTGCCGCCGGACACAGCCCCCATACGTTGAAATCTTTCTGCTGCTCGCGAAACGGCGATGTCGAAAACAGCGCCTCCATGAATCGCCGCGCGTCTCGCTCAAACTTCCCGCGCTCCGCCGCCGTGTAACCGTCGCCCAGCACCAGCAAGTCCACCTTCGTCGCCGGATCGCCCATCTTCTGCAATTCCAGCAACGCTCCGGGCGATGGCGGACGCGACCGGTCGATGAACTTGTCCTTCGGATCCACCACCGTCTTCCACACTTCCGTCCACGATGGCTGAAAGCCGCTCCCAGCGCGCTCTTTCAGCGACACTTCCACCGGCACCCCAGGCGTCGGAAAGCGCAGCGACTCCGAAAACGTCCGATTCGCGTGCAGCGCCTCTGCCGTCGTCTTCCACTCCCCAAACACGGAATTGAATCCGCGCGAGTACACCAGCTTCCCGCTGTCGCGCTCCCGCACTTCGAACAGGTAGTCTCCCAGTTGACTGTCATCGATGGCCTTGTTCAGATTCCCCGGCCAATCCAGAGGTTCCAGCACCACCCGATCCAGGCTGAACCATTCCTCGTGCGAGTTTCCGGTGTGGTAATAATCCACGCGCATGGTGCGTGGAGCTGAAAGACCAGCCGCAAAACTGTAGGTGGAAAAACTAAAGACGCAAAAAAGAAGAGAGGCGACAACTACGCCGAGCGTTCGTTTCATGCCCGGAATTGTACGCTTACGAGCCCGCTTTGATCTCCACCGCCTTGTCGTTTTGATAGCTGATCACGAGCGGCTTTCCACCATTAGCGTAATGCAGAGTTCTCCAACCGTAATCGCCCGAACCCTCGGGCACGCCCATCCCAATCGCGAAGCTGGCCTGCAACTCGCTCATCCCCGCTTGCACTTCATGAGCGTCAATCTTCTGCCACACATCCGCCGGCCAGTGCTTGTAAAGCTCGCGTGGATCTTCGATGAAGAAAACGTCATCGGAGTAAATCTTGAAGTCGCCGCCCTTAACCGCACCAATCGGAGCCGCATAGGCCTTGCCGTTGAGCGAAAAACACGCCATCACCTGCTTGATCCCCGGAGCCAGCGGAGAAACATCGGTCACCACATCCTCAATCGCCAGCTTCTGCAAAGGCGACAACAGTCCCGCCTCGTGCCCGAAATCGGTCTTGTGCCGCTCGCGATCGTAGGGATAGTAAGTGAGCCGATAACCGACTTTCACCCATACCGCCTGCGCAGTCAACTGGCGCGCCGACGTCAGATCATAAGCATGCAGCTTTTTCGGCGTAACGTAGTAGTCGGCCTTCAGCGCCGTTTCCGTCTTAGGCCGAGCCTCTTCCTTCATAGCCGCGTGCCGCGTGTAAACGATGTAAGCCGCCCGCCCGCCAGCAATCACAATGGCCGCGACCAGAAAGATCTGCAGCCTTTTCTGTAACCCCGAATCAATAGCCATGATCTAAGAACGGGCTAGGTTTGTGTGGTGACGGGCCTCTGGCCCGTCCAAGCCGAGCGCAGCTCGGCAGTTGCCCGTGCTCCCGGCAACCTTGAATTCGCTATAGAATATGGACAAGCGTACTCAGTACCAATACTCGGTAATCGAACGAACCGCAAAGGAAATTCATGCCCCTAGCCCAGGATGACGTTCTGAACGCACTCAAGCAGTGCTACGATCCCGAAATCCCCGTCAACATAGTCGACCTCGGCCTGATCTATGAAATCCGCTTCGACGACGTACCCGAAGGTCAACAGGACGTCGCCATCGATATGACCCTCACCGCTCAAGGCTGCCCCGAGCACGTCAACATCAGCGCCCAGGTCAAGTCCCGAGTCGAGCAACTCCCCGGTGTCCGCAACGCCAGCGTCAATGTAGTCTGGAATCCGCCCTGGACCCCAGAACGCCTAAGCCCCGAAGCCCGCAAACAACTCGGAATAGAGTAGGCGAAGCGCCCGTGTGGTGACGGGGCTTTGCCCCGTCTCGAGCGAACGCTCAGTACTCCCCCAACTCCTCAAACGCCAGCGCCGCGCGCTTTTCCGCCAACTCTTCGAGCCTGCTGCCGATCTTCATCGCCAGATCCAGAAACTTCGTTCCCTGCCGCACATACGAAGGCAGCTCTTCGCGAATCTTGGCAAACTGATTCGGATACTCCGACGCCAGCACCGCCAGTCCCACTCCTCCCACCAGCACCGCCGCCGGACGCTTTCCCTTCAGCAGCAACAACGCCGCCGCTCCCGCCGATCCCGCAATCACCGCCCGCTTCCAGTTCTCCATATCACCTCCTGACGCAGACTGTTTTCCGCAGCAAAATGCGAAAAAACAACCCCGCACTTGATTTTGGGTGGCGCAGCGCTTCAGCGCTGCGGTTACGCAATTTTCTTGAGCGCGGCCTTAGCTGCTGAGGCCGCGCTTTCTGCGCGAGAGCTATTTCTCACGCTGCCGGTTAGCAGAATTCTAAACCAACCCCTTCATGCTTTATACTGCCGCCGACGCTCAGTCGACCAACACTTATGATCCGATCTCGCGTACTTCTCTGCGCTCTTTTCGCTGCCGGCACTCTCGCCATCGCCCAAACCAAGCCCCGAGCCCGCGACCTCGGCGTCCCCTTCGACGGCACACCCGGCCCCAACAATGCCATCACCGACGTCAAAGGCGTAGAAGTCGGACACACCACCCTAATCTCCGGCAGCGGCAAGCTCAAAGTAGGAGAAGGCCCCATCCGCACCGGAGTAACCGCCATCCATCCCCGCGGCCGCGACGCCAATGACTCCGTCTTCGGCGCCTGGTTCACGCTCAACGGCAACGGAGAAATGACCGGCACCACCTGGCTCGAAGACTCC
>JBEKWX010000273.1:0-5573 GCA_049512675.1 Terriglobales bacterium
TGTTTCTGAAAGTCTTCCGCGGGATGAAGCATTTCCACGGCGAGTCCAGCCTGAAGACCTGGATTTACCGCATCGCGCTGCACGAGGCGGCAAATCGCCGGCGCTGGTGGTTCCGGCACAAGTCACAGGAAACGCCGATTGATCCCATCGCGGCGGGTGAATACGAATATGCCGGAGAAGCGCGGCTGGTCGATCCGGGCGAGTCGCCGTTTGAAAAGTTCGCGCATGGCGAGGTGCGCGCGGCCGTGGAACAGGCTCTGCAACAGGTGCCTGAACCGTATCGGACGGCTTTGATCCTTCGCGATCTGGAAGAAATGTCATACGAGGAGATCGCCGAAGTCCTGACGATTTCGTTGGGAACGGTGAAGTCGCGCATCACGCGAGGGCGCGATGCGCTGCGCAAGGAATTAACCGGATATATCCGCGAGGTGGGTCCGGAGTTAGGGCTGTTCGCTCCTGCCGATGAGCGCCCTGCCAGCGACCGGCACAGCCGGGCAACCCAAGTTTCGGGGGAAAGTTCGCGTGGTGGCAGAGAAGTTGAGGTGACGCCATGAAGTGCGATGAGATGACCTGCGCTGAGATCAGGCAGTTGTTCTCGCCCTATCTCGACGGGCGGGTGAGCGGGTCGGAGATGCGTGTGCTCACGCGCCATGTGGATCAGTGCGACGGTTGCGCACGGGAATATGCCGCGATGCAGCGCACGCAACAGTTGCTTGCCAGTCTGGGCCCGAAGAAGGCTCCGGCCGACCTGGCGTTGAAGTTGCGGGTCGCGATTTCGCGCGAGGCGGCACAGGCGCGCCGTCCGCGGTTTGAAGGGGTGCTGGTGAGGCTGGAAAATGCCCTCAACGCTTTCATGGTTCCGGCCACGGCGGGGCTGGTCAGCGCCGTATTATTTTTCGGACTGCTGCTGGGCTTCTTTGCCTTGCCGGCGGAACTGCGGGCCAGCAGCGGAGACGTTCCGCTGATGCTGTACACCGGGCCGCAACTCGAACAGTCGGCGTTCGGCACGTCACTTGGCAATATGGGTGACGATGCGGTGGTGATTGAAGCCTATGTGGATGCCAACGGCCGGGTGGAGGACTACCGCATCCTGTCGCAACCGGACGACGCCAAGGCGGTGCTGCCGCAGTTGAAGAACCTGCTGATTTTCACGACCTTCCATCCCGCGCTTTCCATGGGTCGCCCGACCACGGGGACGGCGGTGCTGTCGTTTTCGAAGATTAGCGTGAAGGGTTAGCGGTAGACGCTGCGAGCCGCGCGCCTGTCTGCAAGTTCGCTTCGCTCCTAAAAGCGCCAATTGCTGAGCCCTGAGCGCTCACGCCTCTCTCATCCTTCCCAAACGAACGCGTCGAACACTCTGGTGGATTCGAAGCCGATGCGTTTATAGAGGGCAATGGCGCGGTCGTTGGCCTCGGTTACCGTCAGCGAGATGAAATGGAATCCCCGCCCGCGGAGATTCTTCGTGGAGGCGGCGAGCATGGCTTCGCCGAGGCCGGCGGAGCGGTATTCCGGGAGCACGCACACCTGGGTAATGTGGCCGACATCGGGGCGCACCTGCGAGCAGAGGATGAGGCCGACCAGCGTGCGCGTGCGGCGCTGAAAGATGGAGAAGGATGCCTGGGGATCGAAGGTGCCGCATCCGGGGAAGCGCACGATGTTGTTTAGAAACCGCAGCGACCCGGCGAGGGTGCAGTACTGATCGTTGATCTCGGAATCGACGTGGCCGCGGTAGGCGGCGGTAATCAGGGCGGCGGCGGACTGGTATTCGTGGTCGGACCAGGGACAGATTTCGAACTGGGACGGAAGCGGCGGCAGCGAAGCCTGCGGATGCCGTCCGATCTCGAAATTCATGAAGACACGGGGATGGCGGCTGAAGCCTGTTTGCAGGAAGGGGCGCGCGACTTCTCCGGTGTGGTGCGCCAGCAACTGCGCCTCCACGCGATGGATGCCGGGTGACTGCTGCAGCGTCTCGATGACGTGTGTGAGCAGCTGTTCTTCGACCTCGTGACGGTTGGGTGTGCGGCCTTCGTCGCGAACGAAGAGGTCGCCGATGACGCCCTTGCTCTGCTCGTAGACAAAAAACGAGTAACCGAAGATGCTGCCACGTTCAATGGCGGCGTAGCCGGGAAGGATCTTGGCGTCCATGTAGCGGAGGATCATCTCAGCGGAGGTGGCGTAGTCCCACGAGAGCAGGCGTCCCCACATGGCGATCTCATCTTCCAGCAGCGGGCGAAGGTCAGCGGAAGAGAAATGTCGGAGATCGAGAATTTCCATAAGCAAGGTCTTAGGTCTTAGGTCTCAGGAAAACCATGGTGCGAGGTTCTGCTGCCTCTTCCGAGCCTGGTGCCTGAGACCTGACACCTGAGACCTATTCTTTTCCCACCCAGTACAAGTCCAACTTCTGCCCCGGGATGCTCGTTAAGTATGACACCCGGCGTCCAGGAACGAGTTGGGCGACTTCAGATTGCGAACCTTGTGCGGCAACCAGGACATGAGCTGCGGCCGGGATACTTCCGCTCTCGTATGGTTGTACCGCACGATTGAAATAAAACTCGAGTCCGTATCCCTGCACGCGATTGACGTGATAGAGGGCGATAGGGACCGGTTCGTGCGAAAAGGCCTGAATGCTTCGGGCAATGGGGCGCGCGGATTGGGTGACGTCGATGACGGGAGCGGCAAGACGAATGACAGCGGCGACACTGAC
The DNA here is from genome assembly GCA_049512675.1 of Terriglobales bacterium. Taxonomy (GTDB): domain Bacteria; phylum Acidobacteriota; class Terriglobia; order Terriglobales; family Acidobacteriaceae; genus Acidiflorens. The sequence continues at coordinate 2,705 of JBEKWX010000273.1, forward strand.
CACGACGGCGAACATCGTCACCGGCCGCAGCAGACGCAAGCCGGCGCGGGACAGTAGCGCAACGCCGATGCCGAGCGCAAACGCAGCGGCAATGGCAAGGGCAACCCATGTTCCGGTTCCCCACAGCAGGTGGTGATTGATCGCGATCGATGCGGCGGAGAGCGCGCCAAATATCAGCAGTCCGCAGAGAATTCCGTGAGTCGCCGCGAACAGGGGCGACAACTTCCTGTCGTCCCGCGACCTCTGCGCAACCTCAGCGCCCTCTGCGTTGAAGAATTGACCACGCCCGCGGCCGGCCAGATGCTCGGCGGTCAGGAGCGCCGCGGCGGGGACGGCGGGCAGGATGTAGCCGGGCAGCTTCGATTGCGATGCGCTGAAAAACAGGATGGGTACAAACATCCAGATGAGAAGAAACAGCGGCCAAGAATCTTCCGGGCTGGAGAAAGCCTGTTTCCCTTCGGCCCATAACAAGCGAACGCGTTCGGCAACGGCAAGGATGAGCACAAGCGTCCAAGGCATCATGGCCAGCAAGAACACTGGCAGGTAGAACCAGAAGGGCTGATGGTGGTGATAGACGTCCTGCGAGAAGCGCGCAAGATTGTGTTCGAGAATGAAGAAGCGGAAAAATTCCGGATTGCGCAGTTGAACGGCGATATACCACGGCAGCATGACGGCGAGGTAGACGGCGATGCCGGGGATCCAGAGGGTGCGCGGGATGGCGCGCCAGTCACGTTTTAGAGCGACGAAGAGAAGGATGATGACCGCGGACAGAGCGGGCGCGACCGGGCCTTTGGCCAGGGTTCCGAGGGCCAGAGCAAGGTAGAAAGCGGCGAGATAAATGTGCCGGCGGCTTTCGTACCAGGCGTACCAGGCGAGCAGTGCGATAGAAAAGGCGGCGGCCAGCGGCATGTCGGTTGCGGCGGCGCGCGCAAATCCAACAACGGCGGCGCAACTGGCGGTGATGAGGGCGCCGTCAAGTTCACTGCCGGGCCGGAAGCGGCGCAGGAACAAGTAGATGACTGCGATGAGCAGGGCCGCGTCGAAGGCGGCGGGCAGGCGGGCAGCCTGGTCGCTGATGCCGGCGACGCGGAACGACAGCATTGCCTGCCAGTAATACAGCACTGGTTTTTCGAGCCACGGTTTGCCTTGCAGCGTGGGCGTAATCCAATCGGAGCGATCGAGCATTTCGCGGGCTATTTGCGCGTAGCGTGGTTCATCGGCGCCAACGAGGCCGAAGGCGCCGAGACCGTAGAAGAAAAGGAATCCGCAGAACGCCACCAGCAGCAGCACATCGGTGCGGGTTCGCGGATTCGTTCCTTGCTTATTCATTGCATGTCAGGCAGGGCGCGGCCATAGTGATCTCGGGTTGATGCGCTGGCCTTCATGGTCGCGTTCGTCAGCCCGCCGCTGAGTTCGCGTCCATGACAACCGGTTCCTGGTGCAGGCGATCCACAATTCGGGACACGGCGACGGCCAGAGGTCCGTCAATCGAACAGCCGCTGGCGCATTTGTGCCCGCCGCCGCCGAAATGCTCAGCCACGGTTGAGACATTCACTGCTCCTTTGCTGCGCAGGCTGATGCGGTAGCGGCGATCGGGGAGTTCGCGAAAGAAGATGGCAACCTGCACGTCGGCAATCGAGAGCGCGTAGTTGACCAGGCCCTCGCAATCCTCTTCGCGGGCGCCGAGGCGCTGCATCTGGTCCTGCGTGACCCAGATCCAGGCCAGCGTGCCTTCGCGATGCATATTAGACAGTGCGGCGCCGAGCAGCCGAAGTTTGGCCGTCGAATGTCCGAAATAGATAGGCCGCGCACAAAGCGCGGGGTCGGCCCCGGCGAGCACGAGTTCGCGGGCAACCGTGAAAGTGTGCTCGTTGGTGCCTTCAAACATGAAGGACCCCGTGTCGGTCATGAGCGCGGTGTAGAGGCAGGTGGCAATGTCGCGATCGACGGGGACGCACGCCAGCCGCGCCAGACGGAAAACCAGTTCGGCCGTGGCCATCACCGTGGAATCGATCCAGTTGATATGGGCAAAATTGCGCCCGCTGACGTGATGGTCGATGTTGATGAGGAAACATTTTTCCAGACCTTCGAGAAGCGTGCGCTTGATGCCGTCGCATTCGAGCAGGATGACGGCGTCGTTCCAGGGAACAACATCGGTCTGAATGACGCGATGGGCGAAGGGAAGGTTCTGATAGATGCGGGGGACGCCATCGTGCATAACGACTTCGGCGTCCTTTCCCATGACGCGCAGGATCTGGCCACAGGCGAGGGCGGAGCCGATGGCGTCTCCGTCGGGCCGGGCGTGCGAAGTCACCACGATGCGGCCCCGCGACCGAATTTCTCGTAGAACCCGCTCTAGCATGAGGTGCTCTTGGCTGTCAGCTCTCAGCTTTCAGTTCGAGGCTGCTAGCTTCGTCTCAGGGTTGTCAGTCGTTAGTCGCTAGTCGTTGGTCGTCAGCGAGCAACCACCGAAAGCCCATTTCCTGTCACGCTTCGGTAAAGCCGCGCCGTGTCAGTTTCCCGTCGTCGCGAACGACCAACGACCAACGACGAACGACGCCCCTACCTCTTTAGCGATGCCGTAAGCTCTCCGAAATCAGCCGCCCCTTCAGGGTCCGGGTTCAGCGCCCTTCCGGCTGCGTTTCTTAGCGCGGCCGAGAAGCTCCTCGACCCGACTCTCCAATTGATCGGCACGATCGATCTGGAAATAAAGTTCCGGAGGGCGGCGCAGGCGCAGGCGTTCCGCGAGTTCGTGCCGCACGAAATTCTTGGCAGCGTCGAGCCCTTCGAGAGTGCGCTCGGCCTCGGCCTCATCGCCGGCAACGCTCACCATGACGCGAGCGGAACGGGCGTCCTGGGCCATGAGCAC
>JBEKWX010000274.1:0-5563 GCA_049512675.1 Terriglobales bacterium
CCTTTGGGGCCTTTGAGCAGATCGAACTCGACCGTCTCGCCTTCGTTCAGCGAGCGGTAGCCGTTCTCCTGGATGGCGGAGAAATGCACGAACACATCCTCACCCGTGGAGCGCTGGATGAATCCGTATCCTTTCGCCCCGTTGAACCACTTCACAGTACCCTTCTCTCTCACAAAGAAACTCCTTTCCCCTCATCGCTAAGAATTATTCTTCCGTCGCTTATCGACTTGCCCGATCAGGGCATCCCCTCGAAACGACGTGAGAATTTTTTACTGGCGTTGCCGCGTGCGGGCGATGACCGCACCAACAGAAACGGCTCCCCTGCATCTCGTCGAACAGTTGCCCGCGACGAAATGCGGAGAAGCCGCGAAAACGAAGGCGCGATTTCCGACTGCTTGCACAGAAACGTCAATCCTGCTACGCACTCGCCAACCGTGTCCGGGTGACGAGCAGAGAATAATAGCAGGAAGATTGCAGTTGGCAAGGGCGAAGTTGCGGAGAAGGAAGGGGGAAACCAACATGACCCCGGGGCAATCTGGGTACCCGACTGGCTAGCCTCGACGGAAAATCGTAAGTATTTGATAATATTTGAGAAACCTTCTCTTCGATCAATGTCTTCGATCACTCCCACCGAGCTTCGCGACAACCACGGCGCGGCCGAATTTCGCGCCGCTCCGGCCGAAGGCATCGTGCGCTCCACCTTGCGCTATCTGCTTCGGACCGAGGTGCACACCTTCGCCTTCTCCGTTGCCGCCAATTCCATTCTGTCCTTCTTTCCCTTCCTGCTCCTGCTGTTGACGCTGATCCGTTACGTTTTTCATTCCCGGGTGATGTACGGCGTAGTCGAGAACCTGTTGCGCGACTATATTCCAACCGGCCAGGAATTCGTGATCCGAAACTTGAATGCGCTGGTCAGTGAGCACCACCGGGCCGAAGTGTTTTCGCTGGCCATGCTGCTGATTACTTCCACCGGAATTTTTCTGCCGCTTGAAGTTGCGCTCAACCGCGTCTGGGGATTTCGCAACAACCGCTCTTACCTGGGAAACCAGTTGATGTCGCTCGGACTGGTGTTTGCCTGCGGATCGCTCGCCCTGCTCTCGGTAGGATTGACCGCCGCCGGAAACCTGGCCATCCTGAAGAGTGCGCTGCACGGCTACGGCGCCTGGTATGTGGAACTGGGGGAGTTTGTGATCATGAAGATTTTTTCGATCGGGGCCAGCATCGCCATCTTCTTCCTCGTGTACTGGCTGTTGCCGAACGGCAAGGTGCCGGCCCGGGGAGTCCTGCCGGCGGCGGTGCTTATGGGATTGCTCTCGGAGCTGCTCAAGCACCTTTATATCTTCGCCCTGCCCTGGCTGAATTTCGCCGAAGTGTATGGGCCGTTCGCCATCTCGGTCAGCTTGATGTTCTGGGCGTTCCTGTCGGGGATGCTGCTGCTGACGGGAGCCCATCTGTCCGCACGAAATATAAGTCGGAATTTGTAATTGGTAGTTTTACTTCTTTAATTCCTGCACCGCACGGTAAGCCTGATCGATGGCGCGGTCGGCGTAGGCGTATGCGTCCGCGTCCGCGTTCGCGATTGCCAGCCGGCCAAACGGTTTGCGCGCCACCTGGCACGGCGTCTCGCCGCCTTCCAGCCAGAACTGGTCGAACAGCGAATTGTATTCATAGGCGTAGCCGTGCGGCCAGCGGTTGACGGTGATTTCAAGAATGTCGCGCGCCGGGTCGAATCCGCCCGGAGCGAGCATCCGCAGCAGTTGCTCGCGGATGCGGCGCTCGTGAGTTTCGAACGTTGTGGTATAGAGCTCGATGCGTCCCAGCTTATGCTGCTCGCGCGCCGGATGTCCCGGCTTGCAGGCCGCCTTGATCATGTGCACGACGATCGGCTCGTCCGGCTTTTTCGTACATTCGTAGCCGCCGATGCTGACTGGAATATCCAGGTTCACACCGGTGTGGTACATGCCGGGGGCGTAAATCGAGCTCGCGCCCAGCTTCTGGAAGGCGCTCCAGTTGCGCACCAGCACGGTGTTGTAGAGCAGCGGAACTTTCTGCGCTGAAGCCAGCGCCGCTTTCTGCGCCTCCGGTAGTTCCTGCGCGATGTACGGAATCACCACATGCCAGCACGCCAGAATGCAGTTCGCGGCGCGCACCGTCTTGAGCTTGTTCTCGGTAAAGTAGCTGACTTCCACTTCCTTCGCCGCGGCCGGATCGCCCCGGTGGTTCACCTTGACCACGGTGCTGTTCAGCCGGATGCGCATCGCAGAGGACGGGTCGTCGAGTTTTGCATAATCGGCCTTCGCCAGCACAACGTCAGTGGCGGAGTTTCCCGGAATCGCCGCCGGGATCAGCTTGCGCACCAGTAACCGGGCTACGGTGGCCATGCCGTCGGGATGGTGAAAGAAATATTTTTCCGCTTCGTCGTTGTGAATGCAGTCGCGGTTCATCCCCTTGCCCGGTGTGGGATCGAGTTTGAGGCCGTTGAATCCCGGCAACTGCAGGCCCCACGCGTCTTGCGCCGCCACGGCATCGATGCCCACGCCGAACAACGGGTGCGGGAAGGCCTGCAACAGCTTCACGATTTCGTCGCTCACGCCGGCCGTGTCGGTCAGGTATTTCGCATAGCTCATGCGAGCCAGGCGCGCCTTCTTTTCGTCGGAGCTGAGGCCGGGAAAATAATCCTTATCCCTAGTGACCAGGCGCTGAAAATCTTGCTTGGCTTTCGCCGAGAGCGGAGCTTCTCTCAGAAACTCTTCCAAGCCCAATTTGTCCTCATCGCTGAGGCCGCTCTCATCTTCGCCGGTATGCACGGCGTTCACGACCAGCTTGTCGGCGCCAAACGTTTCCTGGTCGAAGAAAATCCGCGGCTTCATACCCAATGACCGGTAAAGATCTTTGTCGACATATTTGTGATACGAAGGCACATCGATCCCGAGTTCTTCGATCAGAGCCTTGGCGACGGCGCTATAGGGCGCCGGGCTTTCAATGGAATACGTGCCGCCGAATCCCAAAATCGTGCGGTCACCCGCGCGGAATTCGTTGCGCTTGGCGTGTCCGCCGAAGTCATCGTGGTTCTCGAGAATCAGGACGCGCGCCTTGTCGCCGGCGGCCTTGCGGAAATAGTGCGCCGCGGCCAGTCCACTGAACCCTCCGCCGACGACGACCAGATCGTAGGATTCGCCCGTGTCCACGGCCTTGGGAGCGCCGCCCCAGAAAGCGTGGTCTTTGACTTTGTGCATGGTTTCGAACGACCCGGCGTGATCGCCACGCAGGCCGGTCTTGCCCGGAGGATAGTAACCTGGGAGGTCCTGGGCTTCGAGTTGGAGATCGGCGGCTGCCGCCGCCCACATTTCAGGAGGAACGATGCCATGAACGGCAGCCGCTCCCACCGTGAGCGCGACTCCGTTCAGGAAATCCCGGCGCGTGATCCTCGCGCCCATCCCCAGTGCTCGATCCCGCTCTTTCTTCATTTTCGATGACACAAATTCGTCTGGCACAAAGCCCTCCGGTGAAGCAGCGCATCATTCTACTGGTAGAGACGCGGGTTGCCTCGTCTCCGCGGACGGGGCAAGCCACGTCACTGCAAGCGGAACGTACGCCGATACAAACGCAGTACTATCCGATTTTGATCGCCGTATCGGGCGCCTGGAAGGCCACCTTGTGAGTACCGTCGCAGAAAGGCCGGTTGGCGGATGCGCCGCAACGGCAGAGGGAAAACACCGGTTTGCCTGTCAGATCGTACTTGTTGCCATCGGCGTCCACCACTTCAACCACGCCGTTGGGATCGTCTACGCGCAAAGGACCGTTCTTGCGCACCGTAATCGTGACTTGTGCCATGGGAAACTCCGCTGAAATTGGATCGCTTTCAAACTATTGTACAGCTGTCAGCTCTCAGCTCTCAGTTACACCCACAGGCGCAAGATGGGCTGCCAGTTTTGGATTTTGAGAGCTGAGAGCTGGCAGTTGTCAACTGACTACCGCCAGCGGTCCACCGCCTCCCACCACAGCATCTTCAACCATTCATCAAGAGTGGCTTTTGCCCATTCGCGGTTCGTCCACCAGGCTTCGCCGAAGCTCGCTGGACCGCGGGCCGCGGCCACGCTGAACTGATATTGCGGCAGGCGATGGCGAAAGATCAGCAAGGCGCGGCGGGTGTGATAATCGGAAGTCACGATCAGCACGCGATGCGCGCCCAGCGGCTGCAGGCATCGGCTTACGTCGTTGGCCTCAGCGTTCGTCGAAAATCCGACGACCGGGCACACTGAGATGCGGTTTGCTTCCGCCAGGCCGTTCACGTAATTCCGCGCAATGTCGATTAGATGCTGATCGTAGATAACATCTCGCGTCTGAACATCCAGAAACGCGCGCGGCGCTACTCCCTGGCGCAGCAGTTCCAGAGCGCGAGCCGGCCGGGCGCTGGTCTCCCCAGCCAGCACCACAATGGCATCGGACTTTCCCGGTTCGTCCACCACCAGAAAGCGCGCCGCCTGGCTCGCGAGCGCGGCAACGATAAAGATAACCGCCAGGAACACCACAATATGTAGCCGGAAGAATCGCATCTGAGGCGCAGTTTACTGCACTCCGCATGTTACTAAGGAAACCAGTTACCGCGGCCTCCAATGCTAGAATTATTTCGGCTTATGAATACTCAACTGGCTTCTTCCCTCTTTACTGATTTGAAAAACCGCATCGATGCGCGGCAGGCGCGCGTCGGAATCATCGGACTCGGCTATGTCGGACTGCCGCTGGCCCTGCTCTATAGCGAACAGAAATTTCCCGTCACCGGTTTCGATATCGATCAGCGAAAAGTCGATACCCTCGAGAACGGCGGCACCTACATCGTCCGCATCACGCCGGCGGAGATCGCGGCGGCCAAAGCCAACGGCTTCAAACCCACAGCCGACTATTCGCAGATCACAGCCATGGATGCGATCATCATCTGCGTCCCCACCCCACTCAACGAGTATCACGAGCCCGACCTCAGCTACATCACCGACACCGCCCACGCGGTAGCGCCCTATCTGCGCGCCGGCCAGATTGTCATCCTCGAGAGCACTACCTACCCCGGCACCACAGAAGAAGTCCTGATTCCGATTCTCGAAAAGGAAAACAAGGCCGGCCTGAAAGCTTCCCGCAACGGAGCGGCCGGCGACAACGAGTTCTGGGTCGTGTTCTCGCCTGAGCGCGAGGATCCCGGCAACACCGAGGTGGCTCGTCACGACATTCCGAAGGTGATTGGCGGACTTGATCCCCAAGCCAGCGCAATCGCATCGGCGCTCTATGGCTCCATCTTCTGCCGTACCGTCCCCGTCTCCTCACCTGCGGCGGCGGAGATGACCAAGTTGCTCGAGAACATCTACCGCTGCGTCAACATCGCGCTCGTCAACGAACTCAAGATGCTCTGCCTGCGCATGGACCTCAACATCTGGGAGATCATCGAAGCGGCCGCCACCAAGCCTTTCGGCTTCCATCCCTTTTATCCCGGGCCAGGTCTCGGCGGACACTGCATTCCGGTCGACCCGTTCTATCTTTCCTGGAAAGCGAAGGAGTTCGATTTCCGCACCCG
>JBEKWX010000275.1:0-5553 GCA_049512675.1 Terriglobales bacterium
TGAGCGCGCCGATGGGTCGGGATACCCGGACGGCTTGCATGGGGACGAAATACCGCAAGCGGTGCGCATCGTGGCCCTGGCCGAGACCTTTGACGCCATGACCAGCGAACGTCCCTACCGCGTACGCTTGTCGCTCGGAGCCACGCTGCAGGAATTGATCCGCATGACACCGCAAAAATACGATGCTCAGGCGCTGCAGGCATTGCTGATCCAGGTGCGGCGGGACGCGGTCGGAACCAACCGCATCCCGATCCTTGACCCTGACCTGATGCACCTTTCGGCCAAAGACGTGGACCAAATGGCGGCCACCCTGCAACACAAGATCAGCCAGGATAAGACTTTTCTCACCTGAAATCCGCCTTCGCGTTGCACCAGTCAGCGCCACCCATCCCCACTCGAGCGAGCCCAATTCTTCTCAGTGTAAAATCGTAGCTTCGTCCTCTTGTGCCTCGTATTGTTTCTCGGTCACGATGTAGACTTGGGCGGTTGGCGCTTGTATCCATTTGGCACCGATTTCATCTAAATTTGAGGCAGGGCAAGGCAAGCGGATTTGCGAGGAGAGAATGATGGCTGTCAGTGACCAGTCTATCGTCGGCGAGTCTATCGCCACCGGTACCCAGCTCGATCAGTTGTGTATCAACACCATTCGCACGCTTTCGATGGACGCGGTGCAGAAGGCGAACTCGGGGCATCCCGGGGCGCCGATGGCATTGGCTCCGGTTGCCTATTGTTTGTGGCAGCACTTTCTGCGTTATGACCCGGAAGATCCGATCTGGCCGAACCGCGACCGCTTCGTGCTCTCCAATGGACACGCCTGTATGCTGCTCTATTCCCTGCTGCATCTGGCGGGCGTGCGCGAAGTAAGTGCCGACGACAAAATTCTTTCGACTCCTGCACTGTCGCTCGATGACATCAAGAATTTCCGGCAAATCGGCAGCAAAGCGCCGGGGCATCCCGAATACGGTTTGACCACGGGTGTGGAGGCGACCACCGGCCCGCTCGGTCAGGGCGTGGCCAACAGCGTGGGCATGGCGATCGCCGAGCGTTGGCTGGAGGAATATTTCAATCGTCCGGGATTCGAGCTGTTCAACTACAACGTTTGGACGATTTGCGGCGACGGCGACATGATGGAAGGAATTTCCTCGGAAGCCGCGTCGGTCGCCGGGCATCTGAAACTTTCGAACCTGTGCTGGATTTACGACAGCAACCACATCACGATCGAGGGCAATACCGATCTCGCGTTCGACGAAAATGTGGCCGCGCGCTTTGCCGGCTATGGTTGGGATGTTCAGCACGTCCGCGATGCCAACGATCTGGTTGCGCTTGCCGATGCCTACACCCACGCGCTCAATATCAAGGATCGCCCCAAGCTGATCATCGTCAACAGCCACATCGGATACGGTTCGCCGCACCGGCAGGACACAAAGGAAGCGCACGGCGAAGCGCTCGGCGAAGAAGAAGTCAAACTGACCAAGCGCGTGTACGGCTGGCCGGAAGATGCCAAGTTCCTGGTGCCCGACGGAGTGCGCGAGAACTTTCGCGACGTGATGGGCAAGCGCGGGCGGCAATGGAGCGGGCAGTGGAACGCTCTGTTCAGCAAGTACAGCGCGCAGTATCCGGATTTAGCGGCTCAATTCGGACGCATGCAAAGTCGGCAACCTGCGGACGGATGGGACAAGGACTTGCCCGCGTTTGCGCCCGACGCCAAGGGTCTCGCAACCCGCGATTCGTCCGGCAAAGTTCTCAATGCCATCGCCAAGAACGATCCCTGGCTCATGGGCGGCTCGGCCGATTTGTATCCCTCGACGAAGACGCGGCTCACCTTTGACGGCGCGGGCGATTTCGAAGCGGGCCATTACAACGCGCGCAACTTCCACTTTGGCATTCGCGAGCATACGATGGGCGCGATCGTAAACGGCATGGCGCTGTCGAAAATCCGCGCCTACGGCTCGACTTTCCTCATCTTCAGCGACTACATGAAAATGCCGATCCGCCTCTCGGCCATGATGGAAGTTCCGTCAGTCTGGATTTTCAGTCATGATTCCATCGGCCTCGGCGAGGACGGACCGACGCACCAGCCGATCGAGCAACTGATAACGCTGCGAGCGGTTCCCGGCCTCGTGACGCTGCGCCCCGCCGACGCCAACGAGGTCGTCGAGGCGTGGAAAATAATCATGAAACTGCGGAAGGAACCGGTGGCGCTGGTCCTGACGCGGCAAGCTGTGCCGACATTCGATCGCGCGAAATACGCATCCGCCGCAGGCGTGGCTCGCGGCGCTTACATCCTGGCCGACGCCGAGGGCGGCAAGCCGCAGGTCATCCTGATGGCCACCGGCAGCGAGGTTTATCTGTGCATCGACGCCTACGAGAAATTAAAGGCGGAAGGCATCCGGGCGCGCGTCGTCAGCATGCCTTCGTGGGATTTGTTCGAGCGTCAGGATCAGAGTTACCGCGACGCGGTGCTTCCGCCCGACGTCAGCGGGCGGGTCGCTGTCGAAATGGCTTCGACCTTCGGTTGGGTGCAATACGCGGGACTGAAGGGGCGCATCCTAGGGATGCACACCTTTGGAGCGTCCGCGCCGATCAAGGATCTGCAGAAGAAGTTCGGCTTCACGTCCGATGCCGTGCTGCAGGCCGCACGCGAACTGCTCGTGTAGAGACGGGGCTTGCCCCGTCTCTTTGGACGCCACGAGTCAGACGCGGCAAGACGCGGCAAGACGCGTCTCTAAGAAGAATTTAGGAGATGGTTATGAATCCAGTGGGCACGCTTGAGACTGCAAAAGCTGCAAATCCTCTCACCCAGCTTCAGGCTTTCGGCCAGTCGATCTGGCTCGACTACATCCGCCGCGACCTGTTGCAGGGCGGCGAACTACAGCGCCTGATCACGGAAGACGGCCTCCGCGGGATGACTTCGAATCCCGCGATTTTCGAGAAGGCGATTGCGGGGTCGACGCAGTACCAGGATTTTCTGGACTCGCTTGCCGGCCGCACCGACATTGACGCCAAAGGCCGCTATGAACTGCTGGCGATCCGCGACATTCAGGATGCGGCCGACCTGCTCGCGCCCGTCTATCAGAACACGAAGAAGCGCGACGGCTACGTGAGCCTAGAGGTCTCTCCGTATCTCGCGCACGATACCAGCGGCACCATCGACGAAGCGCGGCGGCTGTGGAAGAGCGTGGCCCGCGCAAATGTGATGATCAAGGTGCCGGGCACCGCCGAGGGCATTCCCGCGTTTCGGCAGCTCATCAGCGAGGGCATCAACGTCAACGTGACGCTGCTGTTCGCACAGGAAGTGTATGAGGAGGTCGCCGCGGCTTTCATTGACGGGGTGGAGAAATTCGCTGCGTCCGGCGGCGACGTGAGCAAGATTGCCAGCGTGGCCAGTTTCTTCATTAGTCGTATCGATTCGCTGGTCGACTCCCTCGTGAACGACCAACTGAAGAAAGAAACGGATGCGGCCCGCAAGGCGAGACTACAGAGCATTCTGGGGAAAGTCGCGATCGCGAACGGCAAGCTGGCCTATGAAGCCTACCAGCGCATTTTTTCTTCACCGCGCTGGAAAGCGCTGGCCGCCAAGGGCGCGCAGACCCAGCGCGTGTTGTGGGCGAGCACCAGCACCAAGAACCCGAATTACCGCGACGTGCTTTATGTCGAGGAATTGATCGGGCCGGACACCGTCAATACCGTTCCACCGGCAACGCTCGATGCCTTTCGCGATCATGGCAAGCCGCGCCCGAGTCTGACCGAGAACCTCGACGGCGCTCGGAAAACGATGGCCGATCTGGCTGGCGTTGGTATCGTCATCAAAGACGTAACCGACAAGTTGACGACCGACGGCGTAAAACTATTTGCCGACGCCTTCGGCACGCTGCTGGCCGCGGTCGAGAAAAGTACGAAGTGAAGGCGGCACAGGCTCGCGGCGACTTCCAGGTTCTCGCCGACCGCAAGCGCCGGGCGCTGCGCGTGCACCTAGGCAGCGACGTCAAAGCTGGACTCAGCAAACTCACGGAACTGGTAAAGCAGACTCTGTGATAGCTTCTCGATGAATCGCGGGTCGTGTGGCGACGGGCCTTTGGCCCGTCCCGACCAAGCGAAATTAAGGAGCAGCGATGCAGCTCGGAATGGTAGGCCTAGGGCGCATGGGCGCCAATATGACGCGGCGCCTCATGCGCGGCGGTCACACGATGGTGGTTTCCGATCTCAGCGCCGATGCCGTCAAGGGTATCGCCGGCGAAGGCGCGGTGGCCTCCTCTTCGCTCGACGACCTGGTCGGCAAGCTGAACCCGCCGCGTGCCGCGTGGGTCATGGTGCCGTCGGGCGATGCCACGGAAAAAACCGTGCAGGCCCTGCTCAGCCGCATGCAGGCGGGCGATACCATCATCGACGGCGGCAATTCGTATTTCAAAGATGACGTACGCCGCGCCAAAATCTGCGCCACCAAAGGCGTGCACTACGTCGACGTCGGCACGAGCGGCGGCGTCTGGGGACTGGAGCGCGGGTACTGCATGATGATTGGCGGACCGAAAGAGACCGTCCAACGCCTCGATCCGATCTTCAAAACGCTGGCGCCCGGACGCAGCGACATTCCGCGTACTCCGGGGCGCGAGAAATTAACTGGGAGTGCTGCTGGTACTTCGGAAGACGGTTACATCCACTGCGGCCCGTCCGGCTCCGGACATTTCGTCAAGATGGTCCACAACGGCATCGAATACGGCATGATGCAGGCCTATGCGGAGGGCTTCGACATTTTCAAGAACGCAACCAGCAAAGACCTTCCCGAGGATATCCGCTACGATCTCAACCTGCCAGATATTGCCGAGGTCTGGCGGCGCGGCAGCGTGATCAGTTCATGGTTGCTGGACTTGACGGCGATGGCCCTGATCGAGAATCCCACGCTCGCCGAGTACAGCGGGTTCGTGCAGGACTCCGGCGAGGGGCGCTGGACGATCCAGGCGGCGATTGAGGAGGCGGTTCCGGCCGAAGTGCTGACGGCGGCCCTGTACACGCGCTTTCGCTCGCGGCAGGATCACAGCTTCGCGGAGAAGATGCTCTCCGCCATGCGACAGAAGTTTGGTGGGCACGTGGAACTGAAAGCACCGACGAAGACGTCGTAACGAGTTGCTGCGAGCTACGAGCTGCGAGCCGCGAGCAAACAGATTCGGGTTCGCTCGTAGCTCGAAGCCCGCAGCTCACGATCAAGAGGAACCAATGGCTCAAACGGAAGTTCTGCCAGCATCAACCAAGCCGCGGGTGGGGCGTACTGGAGATCCGTGTGTCATGGTGATCTTCGGCTTTACCGGCGACCTGACGCGCCGCAAGCTGATTCCCGCTCTTTACAACCTCGCCAGCGAGCAATTGCTGTCGCGCGAGTTCGCGGTGATCGGAGTCGGCCGCAGTCCCATGAGCAATGACGACGCGCGGAAGAAGGTCAGCGAAGACTTCAAACAATTCGCCACTGCCCCGGTCGATGCCGATTTGTGGGAATGGTTTGTCCGCCGCATAAATTATGTCAGCGGAAATTTCGACGACCCCGCTACCTATGACAAGCTG
>JBEKWX010000276.1:0-5550 GCA_049512675.1 Terriglobales bacterium
TCGGTGCCGACGAGCGTGTCGGGATAGGCGGTGCGCTTTCCGCCTTCTTCGTGCACAAAAACCACGCGCGCCAGGTACTCGAGGTTGACCTGGTGGACGATGCCGGTGTCCGGCGGCACGATGGCGAGATTGCGGAAGCCGGTCTGTCCCCAGCGCAGAAACGCGTAGCGTTCTTTGTTGCGCTGGAACTCAAGCAGCGCGTTGACGTCCAGTGCGCTGGGCGAGCCGAATTCGTCGACCTGCACCGAGTGGTCGATAACCAGTTCGGCGGGCTGCAACGGATTGATGAGCTTGGCATCGCCGCCCAGGCGCTTCATGGCATCGCGCATGGCGGCAAGGTCCACAACCGCAGGAACGCCGGTGAAGTCCTGCAACAGAACACGACTGGGGGTGAAAGCGATTTCTTTCTCCGGCTTCGACTTCTTGTTCCAAGATGTAAGCGCACGAATTTCTTGCTTCGTCACGTTGCGCCCGTCTTCGGTGCGCAGCAGGTTCTCTAGCAGAATGCGCAGCGAGAACGGCAAGTGCCGCGTCGAGATGCCCTGCTTGTCGAGAGCGTCGAGCCGGTAGATCTCGTATTCTTTCTTGCCGACTTTCAAAGTTGCGCGGGCGCCGAAACTATTTGATGACATGATTACCTTCTTTCATAAGCCCCGGCGCAGAACCGGGGCGCAATGCTGACTCGGAACCTAATAGTGTAATTCGTTTCGAGCGCCGCTGCTTAGCCGGGAGACGAAATCAAGCGATCCGTCCTACCGCACGCCTGTCCAGATCTGATAGACCACCACGCCGACCATGAACACCAGGTAAATCCTGAGCGCCCAAAAAAGCAGCATCTCTTTTCGAGTGAGCCGCCGTCGCGGACAATGATGGTGCTCCTTGGTGAAAACGATCTGGTCAGGCTCCAGCGCCGTCATCACCGAGGTGAGCTCTTCGCGGCTTACTTCAACCTCAGGCGCAGAATCAAATTGTTCTTCCATTTACTTGCCTCCAACCAGCGCCAGTGCATTGGGCGCGATCACACTGATCCCAAACAACAGGCCGGCGCTGATCAGCACGATTACGACCCCCAGCGCCAGCACATTCGCCCACAGCGGGCTGACCAGCACGCCCATGATTTCGCGATCGTTCACCAGCATATAAAGAAAAAGTAGCGCCGGAGGCATAGCCAGGACCGCGATCACGTTCACCAGCAGCACGATATAGACGAGTGGAATTCCCGGGATCAAGACCAGCCCTGCCGCGGCCGCAGCCTCGACCAGCAGAACGAGATAGAACGCCTTCCCCTGCTTGAAGGGAAGATTCAAACTGTGCGGCCGCCGCGCGACTTCTCCAAAGGCATACGCGGATGAAGTCGAAATGGTGATCGCCGCGACCATCCCGGCCTCGAATATGCCCAGTGCGAAAAGCGCCGCGCCCCAGTGTCCAATAAACGGCTGCAGCGCCTGGGCGAATTCGGCGGCTTCGAAGTTTGCCGCCGACATGTGGTGCATGAACAGGGGAGCCGTCGCCAGCATCGTCGCCAGCGCAGCGACTGTCGCCAAAGCCGCTCCCAGCACCGTGTCGACGCGCCCGAAGCGGATGTCGCGCGTAGTGAGACCCTTGTCGGCAATCGCGCTCTGCTGGAAAAACAGCATCCACGGAGTGACCGTCGCTCCGATATTGGCCAGCAGAATCAGAACCGTCTCCTGCGTAAGCCCTCCGGGCAGTGGTCTCCAAGTCACCAAGGCGCGGCCCACTATCCCCCAGTGTGGATGCGTCAAAAGCGCCACCGGCACAAACACCAGGTTGAACATTGCCGCGCCTAAAATGATTCGCTCCCAGGTCCAGTACCGGTGCGTCATGAGCGCGACCGAGAGAACCAACAGCGCGCTCAAGACCGCAACCCATGGCCGCACTCCAAAGAATCCCAGCCCGGCGCGAATGGCGATAAACTCTGTGACCAGCGTCAGGAAGTTGCCCACCATGAGGTCGATCATCGAGAACCAACCCCAGAACGGACCAAAGCGGTCGAAGATCAACTCCGCGTGTCCGCGATGAGTGGCCGCGCCCAAACGCACGGTCATTTCCTGCACCACGCAAGCCATGGCGAATGTGAGCACGATGAAGGGCACGAAGAAACCAATGCCGAACCGTGCCCCGGTCGCCGCATATGACAGCATGCTGGGACCATCGTTTTCCCCGAGCATCACGAGGATGCCGGGGCCAATAAGCAACCAGAACAAGCGCAACCGTGGCCGGAATCCGCGCCGCGCCCGCGTCTCCGAAACCCGTTCGCGGTCGTGCGCTCGATCGATGTCCTCATGCGTGATGACGACATCATTGCCAGACATCAGCGGATCGTTCAGGACGTTGGATTGAGTTAAGGCTACCCCTCGCGGCTCCGATGCTGTCTTTGGTTCTTTCATGCTGTCGTTCATCCTGTCGACGCAGTGCGAAAGGGGACGTGAGACGACGCCGCTCGTTGGATAATTAGCGTAAGTATACATCAGGACATAAACCACAGTTAATCACTTTTATGGCTGTGGAGCAGGGAATTTTCAAATGCCAGGGCAGCCAGCTTGCGGAGCGGCGAGGGATGCGCCCTCACCCTTTGGAGACGGCTTTCCCATCCGCCGGTTTAACCCAGACTTTTTCAGCGGCCGATACACCCAGAGAAACCCAGCCGGCGCCGGTGGTCAGGGTTAGCGTGTGGTCGTAATTGCGATGCGCGACGTGAACTTTGGCTCCGGGGCGGATGCCGCGCTGTTCAAGGAATTCAAGCAAATGGCGATCGCGTTCGTAGATGCCGCTCACCTGAAAGTTCTCGCCTGGTTCAGCCTGCGCAAGCAGGACCAACCCGCGACGGCGCCGGCTGGCGGGACTCTCCAGTTCGGTCAGATTGCCGTGCGGACACGCGACTCCACGCCCGAGTTTGGCGAGCAGTCTGGCTTCGAAATCTGGCGAGACCGCGTGCTCCAGACGTTCCGCCTCGTCGTGCACCTTGTACCATTCCATGCCGAAAATTTCGGCGAGCATGCGCTCGATCAGGTGGTGGCGAACCGTCAGCTTGCGGGCGATCTTACGTCCGGCAGCGGTCAGGCGAACGCGGCCGCCGGCATGCACCCGCACCAGGCCGTCTTTTTTCAGTCGGCGCACAGCCATGGTTACGGCCGGTGGAGACACTTTGAGCCAGTGGGCAAGCGTGGCCGAAATGACGGTTTCCCCTTCGCTCTCGGCTTCGAGAATCGCCTTAAGATAGTCCTCTTTGGAAACTGTTATCACGTGCACTGTATTATACGGCGAAGTGTTAAGCGCAGTTAATCGAAAGATTGCAGAGGTTAGAAGTCAGATTGCAGAGGTGAAGACTTAAAGGCACACGCACCTGTTTTTCGGCGCAGCCCCCTTTCGCCGCAAGGGGGTTGGAACCTCTGCAATCTGACTTCTGACCTCTGCAATCTGTTCTCGTTTGACATCATCATCTTCCGCTCCTACTCTTGAATGTCTCGATTATGAAGATCCTCGTCATCGGCAGCGGCGGACGCGAGCACGCTCTGGTGTGGAAGCTCCGGCAGTCGCCTCGGGTTGCGAAAATCTACTGCGCGCCCGGCAACGGCGGTATCGCCGACGAAGCGGAATGCGTCGCGGTGGACTTAAAGAGCCTCGACTCCATGATCGCAATCGCGAATCGGATCCAGCCCGACCTTACAATCGTGGGGCCGGAATTGCCGCTGATGCTCGGGCTGGTGGACGAATTCACACGGCGTGGCTGGCGCACGTTCGGTCCGACCCGCGCCGCCGCGCAGCTCGAAACCAGCAAGAGCTTTGCCAAGGAATTCCTGCAACGCCACCGCATTCCCACCGCGCATTACGCGATCTGCGATTCTTCGGAACAGGTGCATGATGCGCTGCCGCACTTCCATACGCCGATCGTGGTGAAGGCCGACGGATTGGCCGCCGGCAAGGGCGTCGTCATCGCCAAGACGAAAGATGAGGCCTCGGCCGTCGCCCACGAAATGCTCAGCGGCAAGATGCTGGGCGAGGCCGGATCGCGTGTGGTGCTGGAAGAATTTCTGAGCGGCGACGAACTCTCGTTTCTGGTCGTGAGCGACGGCGAACGGGTTACGCCGCTGGTCGCCGCGCAAGATCACAAGCGGGTGGGCGACGGCGACACCGGCCCCAACACCGGCGGCATGGGTGCCTACACCACGCGGACTATCGTCGATGACCAGATGCGCGACTGGCTGCTCGCCCACATCGTGCGGCCGGTCATCGCCGGCATGAAGGCCGAAGGCGCGGAATATAAAGGGGTCCTCTATTGCGGCCTGATGATGACCGCGCGCGGCCCCATGGTGCTCGAATTCAACTGCCGCTTCGGCGATCCGGAAACGCAGCCCATTTTGATGCGTCTCGAAAGCGATTTGGTTGAAGCAATCGAGGCGTCAATCGACGGCCGCACCAGCGACGGCGATTTCAAGTGGTCGAACGATGCGGCGGTATGCGTGGTGATGGCTTCGGGCGGTTATCCGGGGGCCTACGAGGCGGGCAAGAAAATCGACGGTCTCGAGGATGCGGCGAAGTTGGACGGCGTAAAAGTCTTCCATGCCGGCACCTCGAAACGTGACGGGGCTTTCTATACTTCCGGCGGACGAGTGCTCGGAGTGACGGCGCGAGCCGCGGAGTTGCAAACGGCCCTGCAGCGCGCCTATGACGCCTGCGCGAAGATCGGGTTTGAAGGTGCGCACTATCGCAAGGACATTGGCGCAGGCACTGAAGAAAAAATAGGATCGTGTTCGCGCGATGAATCACACCAGCAAGCCGAGGTCGACATTGAATGGACGCCAACAATCATGAGCCAGCCACTAGTTTCCATCGTGATGGGGAGTGACTCCGATCTGGAGATCATGCGCGAAGCCGGAAAAGCTCTCGATGAATTCGGGATTGCATACGAGATCGATGTAACTTCAGCGCATCGCTCGCCCGATCGTACGGCAGACTATGCCCGCAAGGCCGCGCAACGTGGCATTCGCGTGATCATCGCGGGCGCAGGCGGAGCGGCGCACCTGGCGGGCGTTATCGCGGCACACACAACCTTGCCGGTCATCGGCGTTCCGATCCCTTCCACTTCCTTGCAGGGCTTGGATTCCTTGCTGGCGACGGTGCAAATGCCGGCGGGCATTCCGGTAGCGACGGTCGCTATTGGCAAGCCCGGCGCAACGAATGCAGGGATCCTCGCGGCCCAGATTATTGGCGTGGCCGACGTGTCCGTCGCGAAGAAACTGGCGGCGCACAAAGAGAAACTGGCACGTGGCGTGGAAGAGAAATCGAAGAAAATCAAAGCGACGGCCAAAGACTAGCGCGAAGTTTGTGTGGTGGCGGGGCTCTGCCCCGCAGAGCGGGGCAAGCCCCGTCACCACACATTCACAGCTTCAAAGTTTTCAGATATTTCCGGAACTCCCCGCCCAGATCTTCGCGTTTCAGCGCAAACTCCACCGTAGCTTGGAGGAAGCCGAGTTTGTCGCCCGTATCGTGGCGGCGTCCTTCGTAGACGTAGGCATACAGCTTCTCGCG
>JBEKWX010000277.1:0-5520 GCA_049512675.1 Terriglobales bacterium
TGGGACCGCGAAAGCGGTGATCGCATCAAGGGCTGTGACGGTACGTGCCTCCACGCTGTTTGGCTCCCTCGCAGGAGCTGGCGGCTAGAGCACAACCAATGTCACAGCCTTTACCTTTTTCCCCGCTTTCTTGCCGCAGGGCTGGTCTTTCCTCGGGGTATCTCATCTCAACAGTCCAAGCGCAGTGATAGCTACGCATACGTCCGCATAGTTTCTGCAATGCGGCGGCCTTCCTCGAAAGCTCAAGCGACGCCTTTACGCCACACGCCGGCCGCTCACCAGGTTAATGACTAGTATCACCAGTGCAACCACCAGCAGCAGGTGAATCAAACCTCCGGCCACGTGCAGGCTGAAACCAAGAAGCCACAGAATCAGAAGCACAACGAAAATTGTCCAAAGCATGTTGATCTCCTTTGCTCTTTGATCGTCTCCAACCATGAGTGCCCCGAACACTCATCTATCTTGTCGCAGGAGCGAGCGACTTTCCGCACTCCAGGCACGACGACTTCGACCGCGATGTGATTAACCCGCAAAACGGGCACATCCTTTGCGATGCGAAACCGCGAACCGGTGGCGTAAGGGATGCAAACAGCCTGGAGACGGTTGCCGTGATTGAGGCAAGCCGTCTGCGGAAACGATCGCGCAACCAACGAAAAGCGCGTTCCATCAGCGATCCACCTTCGTTCTTTCTCCGCATGCACGCATGGTTTCGTGATGAGGCAACTGGCTGGAGCGTTCTTGAGGAGGTCTCCCTTTCCGCATCTCCGCCAAACTTACGATGACACGCCAAGGTTAGTTATTCTGAGCAAGATTGCTCACACCTGCGAGAGGCGGCGGCACATGAGCACTGGAGAAGGTCTCAAGTCTCTGGGAGAGCAATCGGGTTTCCCGAGACCTGAAGCCTTGCCTTAAAATAAAATGGGCCGCCAGCCAAGAAGCGGTGACTCTTCCTTGGCTATCGGCCCATTCGATCCGGACTAGGATCGGAGGTGATACCTATATGTTAGACCCTCCCGCTCGATTGTCAAGGATCAACTTCCAGCGGTAGTGGGCCAGTTTGAAATGGAACTGGCCCCCCACCCCTCCAGCCTACATGATCTCAATCTGCGAATTTCGCGCCAAACCGCTCTCCCATCGCCGAAAACGCTCCCCAATCATTGACACCTTCCTCGCCACAGTGTTAGATTTACTGGTTTTAGAAGCGGCTCTTCTTCCAGCGGAATCAGTCAGCGGGGTCGGCAAGGATTCGATCGCCAGTTCGATCGCCAGTTCGATCGTCGGTTCGATCATCAGAAAATGGACCAGACACTCCGACAACTAGGCGAATTACTGCTCGGAGCCGTGCCCACCGTCATCCTTTTGGGAACGCTTTACATCCTCTACACTTTCCTCGTCCATCGGCCGCTGACCGCCGTGCTTGCCGAGCGCCGCAGCCGTACCCAGGGTGCCATGGAAAAAGCGCGCGCCGATATTGCCGCCGCCGAAGCCCGCACCGCCGACTACGAGCAGCGTCTGCGCGAAGCGCGGCAGAAAATCTTCAGGAACCAGGAAGCCCGCCGCCAGCAGGCCACCCAGTCCCGCAGCCAGGTCGTCAATGAAGCCCGCACCCGAGCTCAGGATCAGGTCAAGCAAGCCCGCGCCGCCATGGAAGAGGATAAGCAGCAGGCCATGTCAAAGCTGCAATCGGACGCAGCCCGACTCGCAACCGATATCGTGCGCACCGTGCTGCGCCCCATGGCATCGCCCAGCCAGGTCGGTGGCCAATGAAAATGAAACGGCTGCCGAAGAACTCCGGTTTCGCGCCATCTATAGCGACGAGGGATTTCGCAGCCTTTAGCGATGCGGTTAACCTGCCATCTGCACCTTCAGGGGCTGGGGAGCGAACGATGCCGGCCATACTCCGCCCGCTGCTGGCGCTCGCGCTGTTGGCCTTCTTGTCGGCCGTTCCCTTACGAACTTTAGCCTACGCCCAGGAACAATCCGCAGCGCCGTCTGCCCAGCAAACACCCGCGGAGCCCCCCAAAAGAGAAAGTATCGCCGGAGAACTGGTCAAGGAGACCCGCGAGGCGGAGGGAGAGGGAGAAGAAAACGTAAACCTAAAACACGCCGCCCCGGTCCGTTGGCTAGCGCGCAAAATAGGGTTGAACGTGCATCAGGCGCACCTGCTGGCGCTCTTTCTGAATTTCGCCGTCATTGTAGTCGTCGTAATTTGGGCCGCGCGCAAGTTCGTGCCCGGCATGCTGAGAAACCGCAACGCATCCATCCAGCAAGCGTTGCAAGAAGCGCGCACCGCCAGCCAGGATGCAAATCGCCGGTTAGCGGACATCGAAAAACGTCTCCGCCAGTTGGACGTCGAAATCGGGCAGATGCAGGCCACAGCGGAAAAGGAAGCCCAAGCCGAGGACGTCCGCATCCAGAAAGCCGCTGAAGAAGATATTCGCAAGGTCGCGCTGGCCGCGGAGCAGGAAATCGCCGCCGCCGCCAAGCAAGCCCGCCGCGAACTAACCACCCACACCGCTGGCTTGGCCATTGCCTTGGCCCGGAAGCAGATTAACGTCGATTCCAATACCGACCAGATACTGGTTCGTACCTTTGCCTCGAAGTTGGCATCTCGGTCGCCGCATGACGACGATGGCGGAAAGGACGGCCAGTAACCTTGGCTTCCGTCGTCGGAACTTACGCCCGCGCCTTCGCCGATGTAGTGATGACAAAAAGCAACCTCCTCGATCCCGCGCGCATGCTGGAGGAATTGCACGGCATCGAGGCCCTGCTCAAGGAAAGCGACCAATTGCGCCGCGTCCTGGAAAACCCGTCCATCCCAGGAAACAGCAAGCGCGCCGTGCTCGACGCCATCACCCAGCGCCTGGGCACGACAAGACAGGTGCGAAATTTCGTTGCCGTAATCACCGATAACAGAAGACTTCCGCTGTTCAGCGAAATCCTGAAGCAGGTAGAACAGGAATTGGACGACCGCCAGGGCTTCGCGGAAGCGCAGGTAAGCAGCGCGCGTCAACTGAACGACCCGGAGAGGCAAATGCTCGAAGTCGAGATCGCAAAGATGACCGGGAAAAAGGTCCGCGCGCGCTACGCACAGGATGCTTCGCTACTAGGCGGCGCCGTAGTGCAAGTGGGCAGCACCATCTACGACGGTTCAGTAAAAGGCCAGTTAGAAAAAATTTGGGAGCAGCTGGTGGAGGGCTAGAGAGCGGCTTCTAGCTGCTAGCTCCTAGCCGAACCGCGAGGCCAGGTAAGCCGCGAAAGAGCGAAAGGCAAGAAATAAGAAGCTAGAAGCAAGAAGCTAGAAGCAAGAGGCTAGAAGCGAAGAGCTGACTTTATGGCACAAATCAAAGCAGACGAAATTACCCTATTAATCCGCGAGCAAATCGAGCACTACGAATCCAAGATCGCGGTCGACGAGGTTGGCACCGTCATCACCCTGGGTGACGGAATCGCCCGTGTCTACGGCCTTGACAAGGTCATGGCGGGCGAGTTGCTGAGCTTCTCACACGGCGTCGCCGGAATCGCCATGAACCTGGAAGAAGATCAGGTGGGCGTGGTCATCCTTGGCGAATACACCGAGATCAAGGAAGGCGACGAAGTCAAGCGCACCGGCCGCATCATGAGCGTGCCCGTGGGCGACGCCCTGATTGGCCGCGTCGTGAACTCGCTCGGCGTGCCGATTGACGACAAGGGCCCGATCGCGACCGATAAATTTATTGCCCTCGAGCGCCTGGCTCCCGGGGTCATCGACCGCCAGCCCGTGCGCGAGCCCATGGCCACCGGGTTGAAGGCCATCGACTCCATGATCCCCATCGGCCGCGGACAGCGCGAGCTGATCATTGGCGATCGCCAGACTGGCAAGACCGCCGTTGCCCTCGACACCATCATCAACAGCAAAGGCAACAACCTGATCTGCATCTATAACGCCATCGGCCAGAAGCGCTCGTCGATTGCCCAGGTGGTCAAGATTCTCGAAGATGCCGGCGCCATGGAGTACACCATCGTGGTCGCCGCGTCGGCTTCAGAACCCGCTCCCATGCAGTACATCGCTCCCTACGCAGCCTGCGCCATGGGCGAGTTTTTCCGCGATGCGGGACGCCATGCCCTCTGTATCTACGACGACCTTTCCAAGCACGCCGCCTCCTATCGCGAGATTTCGCTTTTGCTGCGCCGCCCCCCTGGACGCGAAGCCTATCCCGGAGATGTTTTCTATCTCCACTCGCGTCTGTTGGAGCGCGCCGCCAAGTTGAGCGACGCAAACGGCGGAGGTTCGCTAACCGCACTCCCCGTCATCGAAACCCAGGCGGGCGACGTTTCGGCGTACATTCCGACCAACGTAATTTCGATTACCGATGGCCAGATTTACCTTGAAACCGACCTCTTCAACCAGGGCGTCCGCCCGGCCGTGAACGTCGGGCTTTCCGTGAGCCGCGTCGGCGGCAGCGCGCAGATCAAGGCCATGCGCCAGGTAGCCGGAACCCTCAAACTGGAACTAGCCCAGTACCGCGAACTCGCCGCCTTCGCCCAATTCGGCAGCGATCTCGACAAAGCCACGCAGGCGCAGCTCAATCGCGGGAAACGGCTGGTTGAACTTCTGAAGCAGGGACAGTTCTCGCCCCTCCCCTTCTCGAAACAGATTCTGATCATCTTCGCCGGCACCAGCGGAGTGCTCGACGACATGCCGGTCGAAGATGTGCGCGACTTCGAGAAAGATCTCTACAAGTACGTGGAAACGACGAATCCAGGCCTGCTAAACACGATCATGGAAAAGAAGATTCTCGACGACAACCTGAAAGCAGATTTGTCCAGAGTGATCAAAGAAGCGAAACAGCAGTTCGTAGATTCCAGGCAAGCAGTAAAGAAATAAAGTTCTCAGTTCCCGGTTCCCAGTTCTCAGTTAATCCTGAATCCAGGAGAATTTGACTGAAACTGAGAACTGAGAACTGGGAACTGAGAACTGAAAATGGCTAACATTCTCGACATCCGGCGCCGCATCCGCAGCGTGGTCAACACGCGGCAGATCACCAAGGCTATGAAGACCGTCTCGGCGGCCAAGTTGCGCCGCGCCCAAGAGGGTGCGCTCGCCGCGCGTCCGTATTCGCAGATGCTCACGAACGTTCTCAAATCGCTCGTCTCGCGAGCCGACGTCTACGATCCCGTCACCGGACTGCCGATCCATCCCCTGCTCGCTGAGCGCCCTGAAAAGAACATCCTGCTGATCGTAGTCACCGGAGACAAGGGCCTGGCTGGCGCGTTCAATACCAATATCCTGAAGATGGTTTCGAAATTCATCGAATCAAAACCGGATCAGAATATCGACATCGAATGCATCGGACGCAAAGGCCGCGATTTCATGAGGCGACGCTACCCGCCCGCACCAGAACGGGCCTCTGCCGATGGAGCGACGGGCGTCTCGCCCGTCCAGCCGGATGCGGAAGCCGCTCCACCGCGCGCCGGTCGCGTGCAGATCGTTGGCGAGTATGTCGGAGTTCTCGGCAAGGTCGAACACAATTTCGCAAA
>JBEKWX010000278.1:0-5511 GCA_049512675.1 Terriglobales bacterium
ATCGTGCCGCCGGACACCGGCATCGTCCACCAGGTCAACCTCGAGTACCTGGCGCGCGTGGTTTTTGTGCACGAAGAAGGCGGAAAGCGCACCGCCTATCCCGACACGCTCGTCGGCACCGACTCGCATACCACCATGATCAACGGACTCGGTGTGCTGGGCTGGGGCGTGGGCGGTATCGAAGCCGAGGCCGCCATGCTTGGACAGCCCGTCTCCATGCTGATCCCGCTCGTGGTCGGCGTGAAGCTCACCGGACGCCTGCGCGAAGGCGCCACGGCAACCGATCTGGTTCTTACCATCACCGAAATGCTACGCAAGCACGGAGTGGTCGGAAAGTTCGTCGAGTACTTCGGCCCCGGCCTGCAAGACCTGCCGCTCGCCGATCGCGCAACGATTGCCAACATGGCTCCGGAATACGGCGCCACCTGCGGCATCTTCCCGATCGACAAAGAGAGCGTTCGCTACCTGAGGCTCACTGGCCGCAGTGAGGAGCAGATCGCGCTGGTCGAGGCGTACGCGCGCGCGCAGGGGCTCTTTCACGACGCCAGCACGCCCGAAGCCGAATACTCCGAACTGCTGAGTCTTGATCTTGCCACCGTCGAACCGAGTCTCGCCGGACCGAAGCGGCCGCAGGATCGAGTCGTGCTGTCGAAAGCAGGCGAATCGTTCGAGAAGGCTTTGCCGGGCCTGATCAAGCCAAAGGCTAAGGCCGCCGTTGCGGTTCCGGCTGAGACTTCGTTTAAAGTCAATCGCTGGGAACAGGAGGGCGGAAGTCCGACGGCAGTTGGAGTCGAGGACCCGAACGTCCACGAACACATCCCGACGAATGGGAATGGTGCGCTGCGCCACGGCAGCGTGGTGATCGCGGCGATTACCAGTTGCACGAACACGTCGAACCCATCGGTGCTGATCGCCGCCGGGCTGCTGGCGAAAAAGGCCGTCGAGCGCGGGCTCGAAGTGCCGGGATGGGTGAAAACGTCGCTTGCCCCGGGATCGAAAGTGGTGCTCGACTATCTCCAAAAAGCCGGCCTGATGCCGTATCTGGAGAAGCTGAAGTTCCACATCGTCGGCTACGGCTGCACCACCTGCATCGGAAACTCCGGCCCGCTGCCGGTTGAAGTTTCGAAAGAAATCGACGAGAAAAATCTGGTCGTCGCCTCGGTGCTCTCCGGAAATCGCAATTTTGAAGGACGAATCAATTCTGAAGTCCGCGCCAACTACCTGATGTCGCCGCCGCTGGTGGTGGCGTTCGCGCTCGCTGGGCGTATCGACGTTGATCTGCGCAAGGATCCCGTCGGAAAAGGCAAAGACGGCAAGCCGGTTTACCTCGCCGACATCTGGCCCTCGCAGTCGGAAGTCGAGCAATCGATGGCGAGCGCGATCACATCCGAGATGTTCCGCAAAAGCTACGCCGAGGTCTACTCCGGAGATGAGCGCTGGCGCGGACTACCCGTTCCGAAGGGCGAAACCTATGCTTGGGATAAGGGCTCCACTTATATTCGCCAAGCTCCTTACTTCGATGGCATGGCACTCAAACCGTCCGCCGTCGAGGACATCAGGGGCGCGCGCGTGCTGGCCGTGCTCGGCGACAGCGTCACCACCGACCACATTTCGCCCGCGGGGTCCATCAAGAAAGACGGACCCGCCGGGAAATACTTAATTGCTCACGGCGTGCAACCGGCGGATTTCAATTCTTACGGATCGCGCCGCGGCAATCACGAGGTCATGGTGCGCGGCACGTTCGCCAATGTTCGCCTGCGCAACAAAATGGTGAATACCGAAGGTGGATTCACCCGGCACCTGCCCGATGGCGCGGAAATGTCGATTTTCGACGCGTCCGAAAAGTACCATGCCGAAAAACTGCCGCTCGTGATTCTCGCGGGTAAGGAATACGGTTCCGGCTCGTCGCGCGACTGGGCGGCTAAGGGGCCGCGGTTGCTCGGCGTTCGCGCCGTGGTTGCGGAGAGCTACGAACGCATTCACCGCTCCAATCTGGTCGGCATGGGCATTCTGCCACTGCAGTTTCTGCCGGGAGAAAATGCCGAGACCCTGAAGTTGACCGGCGAAGAGGTCTTCGAGATCGCGGGGATTAGCGATGTGGTGGAGAAATTTTCTTCCGGTCGCAATATTACGGTGCGCGTGAAGGGTGGGAAGACGGCGGAATTTCAGGCCATTGTTCGCATCGACACTCCGCAGGAAGCGCTGTACTACGCCAACGGAGGCATACTCCAGTACGTGTTGCGGCAATTGCTGGCGGGAAAAGCGCAGCCGGAAGCGGTTACCGCATAGCTGCCGAGGTCAGCTCGGCGGAGGAACGCTAAACTACCATCCCTGCATGACCACTTTGGCCACACACGGTGGCTCGTGTGGTGGCGGGGCTTTGCCCCGCCGGGACGGGGCAGAGCCCCGTCACCACACAAACCGTCGCACTTGCAATTTCTAACTGCGTGCTAATCTCAAACTCCCATGTCGGTTGCCGCCCAATACATTCCTGCTGCTTATAGCTTGACCGCGGTCGGCGCCTGGGGCGCCAGCGATTTTCTGGGCGGAGTGGGCGCGCGCCGCGTGAACGCCTTTCTATTCACGGCCATCGTGCACATCAGCGGCTTGGTCGTGATCGTCGCTCTCGCGCTAATGGCCCGCGCGCCATTTCCAGGCACCGCCAGCCTGGGTTGGTCGCTGATTTCCGGGGCGGTCGGGGGCATAGCTCTAGCCTTGTTCTATCGTTCATTGGCCAGCGGAAATATGGGACTAGTCGCGCCCGTGGCGGCCGTTCTTGGCGCCGCTATTCCCACCATCGTAACTGCGTTTGCCGAGGGCTTTCCCGGTTATCGGCACGTGCTCGGTTTTGTTCTTGCTGGAATCGGTGTCTGGCTCATCTCACGTACCGAAGGCGACACTGGACGTCCTGCAGGCTTAGGCATGGCCGTGCTGGCCGGAATCGGCTTCGCTGGGTTTTACCTGTGCGTCCACCAGGCTGGCAATGCGTCTCCTTTATGGATCGCAGCCTGCTCGCGATCCGGGGCCTTCCTGGTCACGGGCAGTATTGTTCTGTTCGGAAGATACTTCCGCGCGGTGTCCACGCCGGTGCTGGCGATTGCCCTGCTGGCGGGAATCCTCGACATCACCGGCAGCACCGTCTTCATCCGCGCGTCTCAAATCGGACGTCTGGACGATGCGGTCGTGCTCAGTTCGCTCTATCCCGCCGTCACCGTTCTGCTGGCCCGCGTCTTTTTGCACGAGCACTTCAGCCGCGCCCGCACCATTGGCATGGTCGCCGCGCTTGTGGCCGTGCCGATGATTGCGGGGTAAAGGAGTGAATAGTGGATAGTTGTAGGCCAGCGGCGTCTTGCTGACCACTATCCACTATCCACCGTCCACTGCTACTCTGACGCCGTGCCTCTGCTTGAAGTCCGCAACCTGACCAGGATTTTCGATCTTGCCGAATCCCCGTTCGGCAGTCGCCGCGCCGGCGAAGTTCGCGCCGTCGACGATGTGTCCCTCGAGATCCAGGAAGGCGAAACTCTTGGCTTGGTCGGTGAATCCGGCTCCGGCAAGAGCACGCTCGGACGGCTCATTCTCCGCCTCATCGAGCCGACCGCCGGCGCCATCGTTTTCAATGGCGTCGACCTGCTGCAAGCGAACGGCTCCGAATTGCGCCGTCTTCGCCGCGACATGCAGATCATCTTCCAGGACCCGTTCGGTTCGCTCGACCCCCGCTACCGTGTGGAGGACGTGATCGCCGAGCCCCTGATTCTCCACCGAAAGATCATGCACGAAAGCCTCGGCCGCGATGCCCGCCACCAGCGCGTGCGGGAACTTTTGCGAGCCGTGGGAATGGATGAATCGGCTATGCCCCGTTATCCGCACGAGTTCTCCGGGGGCCAGCGGCAGCGCATTGGCATTGCCCGCGCGCTTGCCTTGCGTCCTAAGTTTATCGTCGCCGACGAACCGGTTTCCGCGCTCGACGTCAGCGTCGGCGCGCAGATCGTGAATCTGCTGCAGCAACTGCAGCGCGATTTCGGCCTCACCTATTTGTTCATCTCGCACTCCATGCCGGTGGTTCGCTATCTCTCGACCCGGATTGCAGTGATGTATCAAGGCAAGATCGTTGAGATCGGAAGCACGGAACAGATCACTGCCCAGCCGCAGCACGCTTATACGCGCAAACTTTTGGCGGCAACGCCGGAGATGGCGGCGTCGTAAGATTGCAGAGGTCAAAAGTCAGATTGCAGAAGTGAAACCCGACACCCTGTGAATTCTTTACTTCTGCAATCTGACTTCTCACTTCTGCAATCCTCGCGTCCGGTTGTCCTTCCGCGGTAAGGGAACTACAATTTCCCCCTGTTCGGGGAGAACTTATGGCGACCAATCCATCTGTGTCAACTCAGCCTCCTCAGGAACCAGCGCCGCTGTCGGAACCGCAGCGCCTGGTGGACACCTTCTTTGCGCCGAGCAAGACTTTCATCGACCTGCGCAGGAACGCCAGTTGGTGGGCGCCATTCCTGCTCATCACGATCGTTTCGCTGCTGTTTATCTACGTGGTCGACCAGAAGGTGGGCTTTCGCAAGGTGGTGGAGAATATGATCCAGTTGCAACCCAACCAGGCAGAGCGTATTGAACAAATGCCGGTCGCTCAGCGCGACAAAGTCATGGCGCAGCAGGTTGCGCTTACCAAAATACTTGCCTATGCTGCCCCTGTTATTGCGCTCGTTTTGTATGCGGTCTTCGCCGGGATTCTGTACGCGACGCTCAAGTTTGGCACGGGTGCCGATCTCCAATACAAGACTCTGTTTGCGCTGGTTATCTATACGAGGCTGCCGGAGCTGCTGTTGTCGCTGCTGGCAATCCTGTCGCTTGTGGCAGGAGTAAGCGGCGATGGGTTTAACCTTCAGAATCCTGTGGCTACCAATCCCGGATATTTCATCGACCCGAGTGGCTCTGCGGTGCTACGCGCCCTGCTCACACCGTTGGATGTCTTTACCATGTGGACCCTGGTTCTGACTGCCATCGGCATCACTTGTATCGGCAAGGTCAAACGGGGGACCGCGTTCGCGGTAGTGTTCGGCTGGTTTGCCGCCGTTGTGCTGGCCAGGGTCGCTCTTGCCGCGGCATTCTGAGGTGTGACAAAACAGATGCGGCGGGAGAAGAAGACCGGACCGGCATTGAAACCAGCGGCGCTGAAATAAGAGCTTGTGTGGTAGCGGGGCTTCGCCCCGCCGGGACGGGGCAGAGCCCCGTCCCCACATGAGCACGACCATTTACAATTGCCGCGCACATGCACACCGCAGACGTCGTGCTCATCGGCGGAGGGATTGTCGGCTCCAGCATCGCCTACCACCTTGTTGCTGCCGGCTGCAAGAACGTTCTTGTGATTGAGCGCGAGACCGCGCAGGGCAAGGGATCCACGGGCAAGAGCATGGGCGGCGTGCGCGCGCAGTTTTCGACGCCGGTCAACATCCAGATGTCGCTTTACTCGATCCCGTTCTATGCGAGCTTCGAAGAGCGCCT
>JBEKWX010000279.1:0-5480 GCA_049512675.1 Terriglobales bacterium
GTCGGGTACGTCAGAGCGCTCTGGCTGCTTCGCTGAGAGATCTCGAACGCGGCGGTGAACATGCTCGTAAGGACCGAGAATCCGATTATGCGGCGATAGTGGTGGTCTACCTGGTCCCGCAATCCGGCATTGCCGTGGGAATCAAGGCCCATCATGCCGTCGAGATCGACCGAGGAAGCGTCGGGGTAGATGATGCGGCTCCAGGCGACTTGCACGCCGTCCTGACCGTAAGAAACGTGGGAATCATACTTTCCGACTGTTGGGGCCGGTGAAGAACGGCTCCATTTCAGCCGGTACCGGCCGGAGCCAGGGCACCAGTAGAGCGCCCATCGGCGGGGACGCGGTAAAGACTCTATATCAGCTTCTAAATGGGGGATCAGCGGTACAGCGGATCTTTGCAGTTGTTTGCTTCCGAGAACTCACTTGGCACCCGCTCCTGCCCCCAGATCTTTCGTCCGGCCCGCTTCGGGCATTGGACAAAGTGGTCGTTCCGCTCCTTGAAGTATCGATCGATTGCATTCTTAACAGCTTCTGCGCAAGGGTAATCGCTGTTGTGAATGATTCCTTTAGCCATGCCGCTGAAGACCGACTCGATCACGTTGAGAAACTGCGCTCCAGCAGGCAGGGGTGCTGTCTTCACGATAGGGAAACCGTCGTGGAGTGCCTGCTCGTTCGCCTCATCCAGATGCGAAAACAGTTTCTTCGATATGTGCCATGAGGCGGCATCCCACGAGAGATAAATCGTTCGGCAAGTGCGGTATTCGGCACGCAATAGATCCGCCATCTTGATCATCTCCTCGGTGTTCTTCTTCAAGGAGTAAAAGTGGGTTATTTGGTTTCGGGATAGTTCGAGCGCAGCCGTGAGAATCAACCAGCCCTTCGACTTTTGATACTGTGGGACCACATAGTGCTCGCCGGGGCCGACCCGCTTGGTCCCGCCCTTTCGTTTAATCGCAAACGGACCATATTCGTCGATGGAAAAGAAGGCCTCATCCTCTTTCAGGCCCGAAAGGATTTGCTTGATGACCCCAACTTTCGTGTGGTACTCGGGATCGTTGCTGGTGAGTACGACCTTGGCCTTCCGCCATTTGAATCCGGCCGTCTTGATGAGGGTCCGTATGCGTTGTTTTGACGTGCGATGACCACTCTCAGCCATAATTCGGTGAAGATCATTCATCCTCCAGGAGGTCCGGTTAATCCCGTGAACGGACGGAGGTGAGTGAAGCAGCGAAAACAGGAACTGCTCGCGTTCGGGATCGTCTTTCGGCTTGGTCGGCTTCGCCGGCAAAAGTGCATCGAGGCCGCCGCTTGCAAAGCCGCTGAAGTAACGGCTGACCGTTCTGCGCGACATCTGAAGACACCGAGCAATAACGGCTGTGCGGATTCCCCTAAGGGAGCCGAGAACAGCTAGAGCTTTCTTGCGTTCCCGCAATCGACCCCCTTTTATGAGCCCTACGAGGCTTGACGCTTCCCCGCTCGGGAACTCCTTTTCAATGAGTCGCAGAGGGACGTCGCTATGGAGTACCTCCATCATCCAGGCTGCTGCGTTCTGAGAAGACGTCTGTTGCTCAGCTACATCCAGCTCAGCCTTCCGGACCCGCACGTACGCCCGGAGAGTCGATTCCCCGATATCGCACGCTGGCATCTCGACTTGCAGCCGGCCCCATATCTTATGCGCCGTATGTCGCGGACTGATCGTCGCATTTAAGTCGTTTTCCAGGATGGCGTCGATGAACGGAATGGCCAGCGCCATTTTCGGTCGTTCTCTTGGCGTCACTTTGCGCTTCGGCGGCACGGCGTTCTTTAGTGCCGCCCGAACAGTCCGACGATGCACTTTGTATTTTTGGGCTACCCCGCTAATGGTTCCTAGCCCGTGTTCGTATTCCCGCCGAAGCCGTTTGTAAAGTTGCATTCCGTCCTCTCCGCTGGCCAGCGGCGTTAGATCTTTGTTGTCCTCAGAAGTTGACCTTGTTTGAAACTTCTCAGGAGCCGCCTTGATCCCGAACTGCCGCTGCCCTTATTGTCAACCCATTTTCCAACCCTCGCCTTACCGAGTCCAGCAACGCGTTTGCAGCCAAGCGGAGTGCCAGCGCCGCCGCCGCGCCGATTATCACCGGCAAAAGATCCGGATCGATCCCCTGTACGCGCAGGTGGTCCAGGACAGCCGGAAACAATGGCGATCTGAGCACGCTGATTATCAAAAGACCTACTGGAAAACGCACCCCGAGGCCGCCGAGCGCAACCGGCAACGACAACGTCGGCGGGATCGACAGGACCGCGTCACCAGCCTTGTAAAGAACAACGTAGCTCTGGACCTAAAGCATTCCGCCGCAGAGGTTTGGCTAGTTGGACCGGAAGCGGCCGATCTTGTAAAGAACAACGTAGCTTTTTCAGAAGTTCTGGTGTTTCAACGTGTTGTCCCGTCACCGCCGGGATCTTGTAAAGAACAACCTTCTGGTTCCAGCACCGGACTTCCCCTATAAATGAAGATCTGCCGATGCTTACCTCCGATCAGATCAACGAGATTCACCGCCTTCACCTGATCGAAAAATGGTCGCTGCGTAGGATCGCGCGTCACCTGCACATCGGCCGCCACACGCTGGCCAAGTATGTGGCAACGCCCGCGCCGCCTGCGGCAAGCCGCGAGCGAACGAGCAAGCTCGATCCTTACAAGCCGGCCATCGCCGAGCTGCTTCAGCAAGATTCTTCGGCCGCCGCGCCCGTCATTGCGCAACGGCTGCAGACGCTCGGCTACACCGGCGGCATCACGATCCTCAAAGACTATCTCTGCGCCGTGCGGAAAAGTGCGGCTATGCGCCGCGCTTACGTTCGCATGGAGCCCGGCCCCGGCGAACGTTTTGACATCGATTGGGGGCACTTTGGCGTGCTGCTGTACAACGGCACCCCGCGAAAGCTGTATGCGTTCTGCCTGGTAGAGTGCCACAGCCGCAAGATGTATCTGGAGTTCACTCACAGCCAAAACTTCGAAACGTTTGTCCGTTGCCACATCCATGCGTTCAAAGCATTCCACGGCTGCGCGCGTGAGCTTTGGTTCGATAATCTGGCTACTGCCGTCGCCGAACACGAGGGCAATCTGGTGCGCTTCAATCCGCGCTTCCTTGCCTTCGCCCGCGACTACGGATTTATTCCGCGCGCCTGTCATGTCGCCGCTGCATGGGAGAAAGGCAAAGTCGAACGAGCCATCGGTTATGTGCGGCAGAACTTCTGGCCGCTGCGCTCCTTCCACGATCTGGCCGATGTCAACTCACAAGCGACCAAATGGGTGGACGATATCGCCAACCAGCGTAAGCATCGCGAAACCGGCCAAGCGCCCGATGCGCGTTTTCACCCGGAACTATTACGCCCCGTGCCGCCGTTGGCTCCCGATTACCGCGACTCGGCGGAAGCACTGGTTCACAAAGACCTCCGGCTCTCCTTCGATGGCAACCGCTACTGCGCGCCCCCTCGATACGTGG
This sequence comes from Terriglobales bacterium, assembly GCA_049512675.1. Classification (GTDB taxonomy): domain Bacteria; phylum Acidobacteriota; class Terriglobia; order Terriglobales; family Acidobacteriaceae; genus Acidiflorens. Next base: position 3,477 of record JBEKWX010000279.1, read on the forward strand.
GCCACAAGCTCACCGTTAAAGCAGACTCCAGCTCGGTCAGCATCTATGACCAGACCAAGGAAATCGTCTGTTATGCGCGGTGTTGGGAACGCGGCCGGACCTTTGGCGCGGAGCGATTCCAGAAGGAACTCTACGCACAGATGGCCGCGGCGCGACGCTCGGCAACGCAGCAGAGATTGATCGCGCTGCTCGGACCTGGCTCGGAAGAATATCTGCGCAGGCTTGCCGACACGGACCGCTCCTTGGCGCGTCAGGTTCGCGAACTGGTCGATCTGATTCGCGAATACGGACCGGAAGCCGTCGCTGCCGCGCTCAGCAAAGCGCACGCAGCCGGCGCGTTCGGCGCCGACTACATCGCCAACATCTTGCGCCAGCAACGGACCCGGCGCGAGGTTCAGCCTCCGCTCCGCTTCCAACAGCCCGAACTGAATGACCTTACCACCGATCCCGTTTCGCTGGCTGACTACGACGCTTTTATTCTTCTCTCCCAAAAGGAATCGCATGACCCATCTGCACCAGAAGCTGAACCAACTAACCCTGACGACGATGAGCCGCCAACTAGATCAGATCGCTAGCGACGCGGCGGCCCGGAACCTGAGTTTTTCGCAAGCTTTGGAATCGCTCGCGGACCTGGAACTGGAATCCCGCAACCAGAACGCCATCGAGCGCCGCTTCCGACTGTCACGCCTCCAGGCACGCCATTCTATCGACGGCTTCAACTTCAAACATCACAAGAGCCGCATGGAGATCAAAGCGCGAGTGACCCGCTTGCTGGACCTCGAGTTTATTGATAAAGGCACCAGCGTCATTTTGATTGGCAATCCCGGCGTCGGCAAGACTCTTTTGGCCAAGATCATTGGATGGCGTGCCTGCCAGGCCAATAAGCGCGTCCTGTTCAGCACGGCCGCCGATATGCTGAACCACTTGAACGCTTCGCAGATCGATCATTCGCTGATCCGCAAGCTCAAACTGTATACCGAACCGGCGCTGCTCGTCATCGACGAGCTGGGATACTTGACCCTCGATCAACAAACGTCAAACCTGTTCTACCAGGTCGTTTCCACACGCCACAGTCACAAGCGCTCGACGATGATTACAACCAATACCGCGTTCTCAGACTGGGGCAACATCCTGCACAACACGACCATTGCCACCGCGATCGCCGACCGACTGGTCGAAAACTCCGAGATCTTCCTGCTCGGCGGCGATAGCGTCCGCAAACAAAAACATTCCCCTCCGCCCGCCGAGTAGGTTCCGGCTGGCTTACGATCATGCGCCGCGCTGTGGCGATATCCCGCTGCGGAGGAGTCCGCCGGGTAACCCCTCAACGGCGCTGACGATGGGGCGGGGGCCTTCTCCAGGCCCCCGCTCTACGGTCTCCCTCTTTCCTTCCTTCGATGTTCAACTTCAGCGCCAATCACCTGCTTCTGCTCTCGCGGACGGAGTACCGTTCGTGCGTTGTGTTCGTCATGAAAGATGATTCGACTCACCGCGTCTATCGGCTGCACGACTTTAGCAAAACCCAAACAATCACGCCAAACCAATACTGGTGCGTGTCCGGGAAAGTCAACAGCGCCGACAAGCTTTACCTGGTAATCGAATCCGTCAAGCCGGACGCGAAGCACACACGAGCCTTCACTGTTCCTGTTCCTGCTGACCGTGCGGGAGGCGGCCTCATCCCGTAACGCAATCCCAGGCAGCGAACAAAACCGCGCTTTTGGCGGCCGGTCCTGATTCCGGCGGCCGGCGCCGCCGTGTGCCCGCTAAGCTCGGCCGGAGCCACTGGCTCCCGCTGGACCGGCCAAAGTGGAGCCGTTTTATCCCGGCGCTAACACCGAAAGCGTGTATGCCGCGTTCGAAGCCAAACAGAGCATTAACGCGGAGGAAGTAGACTACGCGCAAAAAAAAGTGGCAAGTGTCCGCCGCCTTCATCGCACCAGCCTTGAAATCCCGCACGCCGGCGGCAAGTATCCGGCAAAGACGCCCCAGCATATTCTGGGTGGG
>JBEKWX010000280.1:0-5446 GCA_049512675.1 Terriglobales bacterium
CATCAGCCAACCCGGTGGCGTGGATAGTGGCGCTCGTAGCAGTGGTTGTTGGCGCCGTACTGATTTTGAGGATTCCGCCCCTCCCCAAGCCCTGGGCGCAGAACTACGATCCCACCGGAAGTTGGTGGCTTTCGACATTGATCGCCGCGCTGCCGATCGTGGTCCTGCTCGGAACGCTGGCGCTGCTGCACATAAAGGCCCACTACGCCGCGTTGCTTGGACTGGCCACGGCGCTGGTGACAGCCGTATTCGTCTTCCACATGCCGGCGCGTTTAGCGGCGGTCACGGCCGTGTATGGCGCTGGATACGGGCTGTTTCCCATCGGCTGGATTATCCTGAACGTCATCTTTCTGTACCGGATGACGCTGCAGACCGGCCGCTTCAAGGTCTTGCAGGAAAGCATGACGGGCATCACCCAGGACACGCGGCTGCAACTACTGCTGATCGCCTTTTCCTTCGGCGCGTTCTTCGAGGGCGCATCCGGCTTCGGAACGCCGGTCGCGGTGACTGCGGCGCTGCTGATCGGCCTGGGCTTCAAGCCGCTGCAGGCCTCCGGCTTGTCGCTGATCGCCAACACGGCGCCGGTGGCCTATGGCGCGCTCGGCACGCCGATCATTGCCCTCGCCGCGGTTACCGGTTATAGCGAGACGATTCTGGGCGCGCAGGTCGGCCGCATCCTGCCATTCTTCTCCGTGCTGGTGCCCTTCTGGCTGGTGTGGGCGTACGCCGGGTTCAAAGGGATGAAGGAAATCTGGCCGGCCATTGCGGTGGCCGGTGTTACCTTCGCCATCCCGCAATACCTGGTTTCGAACTTCCACGGCCCGTGGCTAACGGACATCATTGCGGCCGTGGTCTCGATGATCTGCCTCATCCTGTTCCTGAAGATATGGCATCCGAAAACGATTTGGGGGCACGAGGGACACGAGGAAAGTAAGGAGCGCGCCGCTCGCGGTCACCACGGTTACAGCCGCGCCGAGGTCGCTCGCGCATGGGTGCCCTGGCTGGTGCTCAGCGTATTCGTCTTCTGCTGGGGCACGTTCACCGGCAAGAAGATCATGAATACTCCGGAAAAGGTGTTCACATCCATGAGCACCTGGTCGACGCCGCCGAGTAAGATCACCAACCCGCAGTTTCCCGTGACCGGTCTTCACCGGCTCTCCCAACGCATGCCCCCGGTCGTCGCGAAACCTACGCCCGAGGGCGCCGTGTTCGGCTTCAACTGGCTTTCCGCCACGGGCTCGGGGATCCTGTTCGCGGCGATCATCTCCGGATTCATCATGGGCCTCTCGCTCCCCAAGATCGTTATCATATGGTGGCAAACCCTGTGGCACATCCGGTTCTCGCTCGTGACCATCGCCGCCATGCTCTCGATCGGCATCCTGACCCGCTACTCCGGTGTGGACGCCACCATGGGCCTGGCGTTCGCGCGAACCGGGGTGATGTATCCGTTCTTCGGGACCCTGCTCGGGTGGCTGGGCGTGGCCCTGACCGGTTCCGACACCTCGTCCAACGTGCTGTTCGGCAGCCTGCAGAAGATCTCTGCGCAGCAGATCGGGCTCTCTCCCATCTTGATGGCCGCCGCCAACAGTTCAGGTGGCGTCATGGGCAAAATGATCGATGCGCAAAGCATCGTCGTCGCCAGTACGGCGACTGAATGGTACGGACACGAGGGAGACATACTGCGTTACGTATTCTTCCACAGCCTGGCGCTGGCGGCTTTGGTGGGAATCATGGTGACGCTCCAGGCCTACGTATTTCCGTTTACGCGTTTGGTGGCGCGCTAGGGCCTGTGGTGCAAGTGCGGTTTGTATAGTGGCGCAAGTGCGATTTTTATAATGGTGCAAGTGCGATTTGTATCAGGGTATGCCTTCAGGCATACCGTAAGTACCTTGTTAGGAGAGAGCGCCTTTAGGCGCTGTTCGCCAAGCGCTCCCGTCGCCTGAAGGTTGGACTGTCTGAAGGTTAAATCGTGAAACGCAAAGTATCTCTATTCGTCCCTTGCTTCGTGGACCAACTGCTGCCCGAGGTGGCGGTCGACACGGTCAAGGTGCTGCGCCGGATTGGCTGCGCAGTCGAGTTCCCCGAAGATCAGACTTGTTGCGGGCAGCCTGCCCTCAACACCGGATACTGGGGGGATGCGCGGCCGTGTGCCGAGCATTTTGTTCGCGTCTTCAAGAATGCCGATTTCGTCGTATGCCCATCCGGTTCGTGCGTCAGCGTAATCCGCCTGTTTTACCCGGAACTGCTGGCCCACAGCTCGTTGCGTGAGGACGCCGCCGCCTTAGCCAGCCGCACCTTTGAGTTTTCGGAATTTCTAGTGAAGGTGGCCGCTGTCACCCAAGTGGGCGCCACTTTCCCTCACAGTGTTACGTATCACGCTTCCTGCCACGGGCTCCGCGAGCTTAAGCTCCGCGACGAGCCTCTGCAGCTTTTGCGCCAGGTCGATGGGCTGAAGCTGATTGAAATGGTCCGCTCCGAGGAATGCTGCGGTTTTGGCGGAACCTTTGCCGTAAAGTTCGCCGACATCTCCGCCGCCATGGGAACTTCGAAGGCTGAGAGTGTGGCCGCAACCGGCGCCGAGTTCGTGACCGCGACCGATCCCAGTTGTCTGATGCACCTGCAAGGAATCTTGGGCAAGCGCCAGGCGCCAACCCGCACCATTTATCTGGCCAGCATCCTCGCGCAGGACGGCTTGGCGCAGAAGAGTTCTGCGCAGGAGCGACCGTGAGCCAAACTGCCGCACAACGCTTTCTGCAGGACGCCGCCGTGAAGTCGGCGGACTTAGTGCACCGCGAAATTATCAGGCGCGGCATGGACAGCTACGATGTAGCACACCTCAAGGGTCGCGCGCGCATCAAGGACTGGGAGGCCGCTCGCCAGAAGTGCCAGGAGATCAAGCGGGAAGCCATCAATCATCTCGATCGCTACCTTCTCCAGTTCGAAGAAAAAGTGATTGCGCGCGGCGGACATGTTTTCTGGGCGGCCAATAGCGAAGAAGCCTGCACCTATGTGAAGAACCTCGCCACGCGGCTCGGTGTGCGCACCGTGGTGAAGTCGAAATCCATGGTGACGGAGGAAATCCAGCTCAGCCCTGTTCTGGAGAAGGCTGGCATTAAGGTCTGGGAGACCGATCTTGGCGAGTTCATCGTGCAGTTGCGCGAAGAACCGCCCTACCACATCGTCACGCCAGCCATGCATCTTAACCGTGGCCAAATCGCCAAGTTGTTTCGCGAGAAATTGGACCCGGCAATCGACAGCGATGATCCGGTGTATTTGATGGCGGCAGCACGCCGCATACTGCGCCAGGCCTTCTTTGCCGCCGAAATGGGCATTTCGGGCGCGAATTTTCTGGTGGCGGACGCCGGCGTCATCGCAATTTCTACCAACGAAGGAAACGGCCGTCTGTGCACGAGCGTTCCACGCATTCACGTGGTGGTCACCGGCATCGAGAAAGTAATTCCCCGGCTCGAAGACCTGGCCGTGTTATGGCCAGTGCTCGCAACCTCCGGCACGGGGCAGGGAATCACGACCTACGGCACGCTGATCGGGGGTCCGCGCCGGCCGGGCGAAGTTGACGGCGCAGAAGAATTTCATGTGGTGCTGGTGGATAACGGACGCAGCCAGTTGCTGGCCGATGCGGAACAACGCGAAGTGTTGCACTGTATTCGCTGTGGCGCCTGCTTGAATATTTGTCCCGTCTTCCGCCACGTCGGAGGTCACACTTATGGCACGACCTATCCCGGACCGATCGGCAGCGTGCTTACGCCGCATCTGAATGGCATCAAGGAGTTCAAGCACCTGTCCTACGCGTCCTCACTCTGCGGCGCTTGCAGCAGCGTTTGTCCGGTGAAAATCGATCTGGCTCACCACCTGCTGCAAAACCGCCGCAACGCCACCGAAGCAGGAGCCACCAGTTCGAGCGAGCGTCTGATCTTCCGGGCATGGCGCTACGCCATGCTTCGTCCCCAGATGTACGCGCTCGGTGGCTGGTCGGTGCGCAAGGCTCTGCGCATAATCTACGGCCTGGGACTCGCGGGATCGATCCTCGACCCAATGCGGGTGTGGAACCGTTATCGCTCGCCCGTGCCGCTGCCGTCCGAATCATTTCGTGCGCGTTGGAGGAAAGATCTTGGTGCAGACTAAAGAAGCGCAAACTAAAGAAGCGCCGACTGAAAATCCAAGCCGCGACCGCATTCTGGAACGGATTCGCGCAGGATTGCGCACCGTAGTTCCGGAGCCGCCTGCGCTGAGATCCGGCCAAGTAATCTTTGAGCCCGTCAACAATCCACTCGAGCGATTCCAGCAGGAATGCGTTGGCAATCTCATGGAATGCACGCTGACCGCCGATTCTGCCGCAAGTGCGCGACACCTTTCGAAAGTTCTCCAGTCGCTGCCTGAGGGAGAAGCGTTCGTGCAAGAGGATCCTGCGCTGCGCCGGCTCATCGAACTGGCCGCGCCTGCTCGGCCGATCCGCTGGTCGAGTCCTAGTTCGAGTGAAGGCGCGCCGGGCGAAGCTTCGCAGGCCACGGTCACGCTCGCAGAAGCTCTCATCGCACAAACCGGGTCGATTCTGGTGACCTCTTCGTGCGGCGGCCGAGGCGCCTCGGTGATCGCCCCCTGTCACATCGTTTACGCGACTGTGGCGCAACTGGTTCCCGATCTGGCCACTGCCCTGAGCCGTGTCTCCCAGGAACGAAAACTCGACAGCAACTCGTTCGCGTGCGTCATCAGCGGCTCCAGCCGCACTGCCGATATCGAAAAAATTCTGGTGCAGGGCGCGCATGGACCGCGGCGGCTGGTGGTCATCCTGCAGACCGCGACCTAATCACACAGTGGAGGGACAGGCGTCTCGCGAGCCTGCCCTGAGCGCAGCCGAAGGGTCCAGCCGGGCGAGGACGCCCGGCTCTCCATTAGCGAAATCAGGGTTCGGCCTGTCCCAGCCTGGTCAGCCTCGGGATCAGGATCAGAATGAGCCCATAGAAAAGAAGCGAGACCACAAGCGATCCTGCATTGCCGAATCGCAAGTCCTCAAACAAGAGCTTAAGGGCGCCAAAGGCGACAGCAGCGTAGGCAACCCAGCGCAGTTCGACGCGTTTCGAACGAGAACCGAGATAGCTCAGCGCCAGGGCAAGCAAACATGTCACCACCGTCCGAACTACCGAAAGGCGCGAAGCGATCAGCCCCACGCGACCCGACGCCAGCCACACGATCGCAACAATAGCCAGGGCCGCCGCTGCAAAACTGAACAGCACTGCGGGAACTACCCAAAGCAGCCGCCGCTTACGATTATCTTCCGAAACCCGCGACCCGATGGCGTAGCAGACGAAGGCCGAAACGGCCACCACCCAAACCCGCCAGTCAGGGTTTGCAGGCACGGTTCCCGCCAGTGCGTTTTGCGCATAATTCGGAAAAGGCGAGTTGGCCGCCGCCGCTGCCAGGTAAAAGG
>JBEKWX010000281.1:0-5445 GCA_049512675.1 Terriglobales bacterium
GACTCAACGATTTTCAATTACAAATTACAAATTTCAAATTACAAATGGCCAGCTTAATCATAACGTGAGCGAGGCTTATCGAGTTCTCGCTCAGGAGGCTCTTTCGCAATGCATATCGCTTTCGCAGCATCCGAGTGCGTTCCCTTTTCGAAAACCGGCGGACTGGCGGACGTGGTCGGCGCCTTGCCGCGGGCACTGGCCGCTCTGGGACATCAGGTGAGCGTGTATCTTCCGCGCTATCGCCAAACCAAGTTGGCCGATCCACAAACGGTGGTGCGCAGCATCACCATCCCTTTCGACGACAAGTATCGCTTCTGCTCGGTGGTCATGGCGGGCACGAATACGCCCGCCGGGGTTAAGTTTTATTTCGTGGATTATCCGCCCTACTTCGACCGGGGGGCGCTCTACGGAAGTCCAGCCGGCGACTATCCCGACAACGCCGAGCGCTTCGCTCTGTTTTCGCGCGCCGTGCTTGAAGCCTCCAAGGTGCTGGGCGTGCCGCATGTGTTCCACTGCCACGACTGGCAGTCCGCGCTCGTGCCGGTGATGCTGCGCACCCTCTACGCCGAGGATCCCGCGTTTCGCGAAGTCGCCACCGTCTTCACCATCCACAATATGGGGTACCAGGGCTTGTTCTCGCCCGATACGTTGCCGCTCCTGATGCTGCCCTGGGACCTGCTCACGATGTCGAAGATGGAGTTTTTCGGCCAGGTAAATTTTCTGAAGGGCGCGCTCGTACTTTCTGACTACGTCACCACCGTCAGCAGGAAATACAGCCAGGAGATCCAGACCACGGAATACGGATTTGGCCTGGAAGGCGTGCTGCGCGATCGCGCCGCGACCGTGACCGGCATCCTGAACGGCGTGGACTACGACGAGTGGAGCCCGCAGACCGACAAATTCATCACCGCGAAGTATTCACCGCAGGATCTGAGCGGCAAGCTGCAATGCAAACACGACTTGCTGCACGCCTTCGGAGTGACGAGCGCCGATTCAAAGGTGCCGGTGATTGGCATCGTTTCGCGCTTCGCCGCGCAGAAGGGTTTCGACCTGATCGCCCAGATCATGGACCGCCTGGCGCGCGAAGAAATGATCGTGGTCGCGCTCGGCGCGGGCGACAAGACGTACGAAGAAATGTTCCAGCGCCTCAACAAGCAGTTTCCCAACAAAATTGCCACTAAAGTAGCGTATGACAACGCCATCGCCCACAAAATTGAAGCGGGCGCGGACATGTTCCTCATGCCTTCCCGCTACGAGCCCTGCGGCCTGAACCAGATTTACAGCCTGAAGTATGGCACCGTTCCCATCGTGCGGGCGACCGGCGGTCTTGACGACACCATCGAACCCTGGGACGCGCGCACCGGCAAAGGCACAGGCTTCAAGTTCTCCGACTACACCGGCGAGGCGCTGCTCGCAACCATCAAGCAAGCATTACTCGCCTATCGCGATCCATCGTCATGGCAGACGCTTATGCGCAACGGCATGACTCGCGACTTTTCCTGGGGAGCGTCGGCGCGCGAGTACGGCAAGGTCTACGAGCGGGCACGACAGGTACGGGCCAGCGCGAACGCGGTCCCAGTAGTTGCGGACTTGAAGAAGGAGCCGGTGCTCGGCTGAGCGTCACGCCCAGTAAGTTCGCGACACAAACTTAGTTTGTCATCCTGAGCGAAGCGAAGGACCTGCTGTTTGTCCACTGTCCAGGCGGCTGGCCTGGCCCACACATCCAACTCTAGAGGGTGGAGGGTGGCCCTCGATAAGAGTTAGGCCGAGTGCTCTCGCGGTACACTTCTGCAAGGCACTCCGATCACCCGATGACCCGATCACCCGATGGCCCGATCTCCCGCACCATCTTTCACGTCGATATGGACGCCTTCTTCGTCTCCGTCGAGGAATTGTTTGACCCGTCGCTGAAGGGCAAGCCGGTGGTGGTGGGCGGGCAGCGCGATGAACGCGGAGTGGTCTCGGCCGCATCCTATGCGGCGCGGAAGTTCGGCGTGCACTCGGCCATGCCGCTGCGGACGGCGGCGAAACTCTGTCCGCAGGCAATTTTTGTCAATGGGCATCCGGAGCGTTATCGCGAGTATTCCGCGAAGGTGCACGAAGTGCTCGGCCACTTTTCTCCGCTGGTCGAAATGGCTTCGGTGGACGAGGCGTATCTCGACATGACGGGCACGAACCGGCTCCACGGCAGGCCGCTGCATTCGGCGCATCGGCTGCATGACGCGATGAAGTCGGCTACACAACTGAACTGCTCGATCGGGATCGGCACGTCGCGCCTCGTCGCGAAGGTTTCCTCCGCCAAAGCCAAACCGAACGGAGTGCTCTGGATTCTGCCCGGAGAAGAAGCGAAGTTTCTGGCGCCGCTCGCAGTCGGCGATATTCCTGGCGTGGGCAAAGTGATGGAGCAGAAACTGCATGCCATCGGCATTCAGAAAGTGGGCGACCTTGCGCGCCTCGAGGACCATGATCTGGAACACCGCTTCGGAAAATGGGGGCTGGCGTTGGCCGGGAAGTCGCGGGGTGAGGATGCGGGTGGATGGTTCGACAACGAAGTGGGGGAAAACGTCGATCCCAAATCGATCAGCCACGAGCACACGTTCGACGAAGATACGGGCGACGCCGAGCGCTTGCAGTCCACGCTGATGCGGCTCAGCGAGATGGTGGGACGGCGGCTGCGCGAGGGCGGATATTTTGCGCGCACGCTCCAGCTGAAGTTGCGCTACAAAGATTTCTCGACCATCACGCGAGCGCAATCGCTGGAGCAGCCGACGCAGATGGATAACCAGATTTTCGATCATGCGCGGCGTCTGTTTTTCGCCAACTGGAAACCGGGCGCGCCGGTGCGATTGCTGGGAGTGCAAGCGTCCAATTTCGAGTCGGGTTCACCTCAGCTCGATCTGCTGGAGCCTTCGCAGAACGAGCGTTGGCAGAAGGCGTTGGCGGCGGCGGATCATGTGCGCGACAAATTTGGCGAAGCGTCGATCGGGCTGGCCCGAGGGATGAAGGGAGGATTCCGCGAGCGCATACACGAAAATCCGGCGGCGTTGCCGGGCAAGAGATCGAAGGAAAAGCCTGAAAGTTGAGGGGCGCGTTGGGATTGCAGAGGTCAGAGGTCAAATTGCAGAAGTGCATCGACCCAGACAACCTCTGCAATCTGACCTCTGACCTCCGCAATCCGCCTTACGAGATATATTCGCGAATATATTCGTCGCGCGAAGTGACGAGTTCGTGAGCGTCGCCATCGAAGATGACTTTGCCGTCGCGCAGAATCAGAAAGCTCATGGGCACATCGCAACGCCGACCTTTGGGTAGGACAACCATCTGGTTGGTGGCCTTATCGAACTGGTGAGTCGCCATGGTGAAGGCATCCTGCAGGCGGTGGGTCACCATGAGGGCGCTGGTTTTGTAGACGTCACGTTGTTTGACGATAAGTTCGACGATCGTGTTCGAAGTTACCGGATCGAGTCCGCCGGTAGGCGAGTCGTAGAGCAGCACCTCAGGCTCGGTGATGATGGCGCGGGCGATGGCCACGCGCCGCCGCATGCCACCCGAAAGTTCGGAGGGAAACATGTCGTAGGTTTTTTCCAACTCCACGAAGCGCAGCACCTCGCGCACCCGCCGCTCGACTTCCTCGGCGGAGATTCGCTCTTCCATCAGGCGGAAACCGACGTTCTCGTAGACTTTGAGCGAGTCGAAGAGCGCGCTTTCCTGAAATACGATGCCCACGCGCCGGCGCAACTCGAACAGTTCCTGTTCCGACATGTGCGTGATTTCCTCTCCCAGCACGAAGATTCGGCCGCTATCGGGCCGCAGCAGCCCCATGGCAAGTTTGAGCAGAGTGCTCTTGCCCGAACCAGCGACGCCAAACAGCGCCTTGGTTTCGCCGTGCGGAAGCTGGAACGAAATGCCGTCGAGCACGACTTTTTCATCGAACGCCATTGCCACCTTGTCGAACTCGATGGCGTAGCCGGACATTGTCGGCACTGCGGCCGCCGGATTTTCGCTGGGCAGAGTGGGAGCCGGCATGGCTTACCTGTAACCGAAAATTGCGAAGATCAGCTTGGTCACAAAGAAATCCGTTATCAGAATCAATACCGACGCAGCGACCACGGCCTGAGTAGTGGAACGGCCCACCCCCTGCGTGCCGCCCCGCGTGGACATGCCGTAATAGCAGCCGACTGTCGAGATGATGAACCCGAACAGCACGGGCTTGATGAGACCTGTAAACACGTCGCGGAAGACGAGGATCTGCCACACCGAGGTCCAATATTGGTTCGTGTCCACCCCGAACAGCAGGTGCGCGACCCCATAGCCGCCGATCAGCCCGAGCAAGTCGGCGATGATGGTCAGGAAAAACAGCATGAAGGCGGTAGCGCCCACTCGTGGCGTAACCAGCTTCTTGGTGGGATCGGTGCCCAGGGCGCGCATGGCATCGATCTGCTCGGTCACGACCATCGACCCCAGTTCGCTGGCCATGCCGGACGAATTTCGCCCCGCCACCATCAGCCCGGTGATGAGCGGCCCCAGTTCGGTGACCATGCCGAGCGACACGAGTTGTCCGATGAGCGTAACCGAGCCGAACCGTTGCAACGTGCTGGCCGCATTCAGCGCCAGCAGCGCACCGACGGAGAGGCCCGTCAGAATTACAATCGGCAGGGAGCCGACGCCGATCAGGTCCGCCTGCTGCAGCATGTCGGCCATGTACAGAGGACGACGGAAGAAGTTTGCCAGGGATTGCGCCGAGAGCAGGGTATATTCCTGAACCGCCAGCACAAATCCCTTGGCGACTTCAACGGGCGAAATCAGTTCGAGTTCGAACGCCATGGGTGGTCGGGGAACTTCTGCTCAGGGAACTATAGCAGAGAGAGAAATCATCGGGTGATCGAGAGAAATCATCGGGTGATCTGGTGATCGGATCACCGGGTGATCTAGAACCTTAGAGACCTTACGGGCTTCCGATGACCCGATCACCCGATCGCCCGATCACCCGATCGAGTCGCGGTGGTTGTTCTTCTTCTTGATCTCGATGGCCAGCCGTTTGATTTTCTGATTTAGCGTGGAGAGCGGTACGTGGAAGCGTTCCGCCGCTTCGGTCTGGTTCCAGCCGCACTTCTCCAGCATGTCAATGATGATCCGCCGCTCGCAGTCTTCCATGATGCTGAACAGCGTGGCCCCCGCGCTCGCATCCAAAGCCGGAACCGAGCTGCCCTGGCCCACGATATGGTCGGGGAGCAGATCGATCCCAATGTCGCTGTCGGAAGACAGCACCACGGCGCGTTCGATCGTGTTCTCCAGTTCGCGGACATTGCCTGGCCAGGAGTAGGTCACCAGCGGGCGCAAGGCCTCGGTGGTAATGCGGCGCCGGGGCCGCTCATTTTCCTCGGAATACTTCTGGAGGAAGTGCTGCACCAGGAGCGGAATATCTTCGCGGCGCTGCCGCAGCGG
>JBEKWX010000282.1:0-5370 GCA_049512675.1 Terriglobales bacterium
CGTCCCACAGGATCTGCTGCCCCCAAACGTGCTTCTCCTGCAACCGCACCGAGCCCGGAATTTTCTTGGCCAGCGCAAAGATGAGCGCGATGACGTGCTCCGCCACCACCGGCCCGTGCACTGCGCGCGCGTTGGTGAGAATAATCTCGCTCTGGACGAGTTCCGGAAACATCAACTGATGAACCGCCGCCGCCGGAGAATGAATCCATCGCAGTTTCTTTGCCGTCCCGATCTGCTCGGGACGGATCGACCAGGCCACGACAATTTCAGCATCGACGATCTCTTCATCCACCCGCTTGTAGTCGGGAAGATGAACGATGGCAACTTGCGGGAACTCGCGCCGCAATCGCTCGGAAAACCACAAGGGAGCGTTCCACTGGTCAAAAGGATGGCGAACGCAAATCAGAAGCTTGCGCATCGGGCGATCGCGGATCGGGTCATCGGGTGATCGGGTCATCGGATGATCTGAAAATCTTCTCGGCGTCCTCTGCGTCTCGGCGGTTCAAGCTTTCAGCGGCTTGCGCAGGTCTGAGCCAGTCATTTCTTTCGGCTCGGTAATCCCGAGCATCCCCAGCATCGTCGGCGAGATGTCTCGCAGCGAGCCGTTCGGCTTCAGGGTGAACTGCTTCGCGTCCTCTGCCATCAAAATAAACGGCACCGGATTCGTAGTATGCGCCGTATGCGGGCCGCCGGTTACGGGATCAATCATCATTTCAGCATTCCCGTGGTCGGCCGTAATCAGCATGGCTCCGCCTTTAGCGCGCACCGCTTTCTCAATCTCGCCCAGGCAGGCATCCACCGTCTCGACTGCCTTGATGGTCGGCTCAATCTTGCCCGAGTGTCCGACCATGTCGGCATTGGCAAAGTTAACGATGATCACGTCGAACGTACCCTCGTTGGTTGCTTTGACCACCGCTTCGGCAATGCCGGCGGCGCTCATCTCCGGCTTTAGATCGTAGGTGGCAACCTTCGGCGACTGCACCAGCACCCGTTCTTCTCCCGGAAAAGGCTGTTCCACGCCGCCATTAAAAAAGTACGTCACGTGCGCATACTTCTCTGTCTCCGCCACGCGCAGGTTGCGCATCTTGAGCCCAGCCATGACGTTGGCCAGAATGTTCGCCATCGACTCCGGCGGAATCACCACCGGCAGGTCGAAGTTCTTGTCGTACCTCGTCATGCAAACGTACTTCAGGTTCTTAGGGGCGCGCTCGCGCGGGATAGTTGCATCGAGTTCGGCCGCGCCTGGCAAGTCGCTCCCACCCTTCTCGTTCAGCCCGCTGTTGCGGCACAGCGCGCGCGTGATCTCACGCACACGATCCGCGCGAAAATTAAAGCAGATGCACGAATCGTCATCGCCGATCTTTGCCAACGCCTCGCCGCGATTGTCGGTGCACACGAAAGGCAACACAAACTCGTCGGTCACCCCTTTGTTGTAGGACTCTTTCATACCCTGCACCGCATCGACGTAGTTACCGCCCTCGGCTTTGCCCTCGACCATCGCGCTGTAGGCCTTGGCGATGCGCTCCCAGCGCCGGTCGCGGTCCATGGCGTAATAACGGCCATTGACGGTCGCGATTTTGCCGCAGTTGTACTCCCTCATCTTCTGCTGCAGTTGATCGAGATAGCCGGCGCCGTTGGTGGGCAGCGTGTCGCGGCCATCCATGAAAGCATGTACGAAGACGCGATCGACTCCCTGCTGCTTGGCCATTTTCAGGAGCGCGTACAGATGCTCCTGCCGCGAGTGCACGCCGCCGTCCGACACCAGCCCGAACAGATGCAACTTGCGCCCCCCGCCGCGAGCATTCTTCATCGCCTCGACGAGCACCGGATGCGAGAAGAATTCGCCGTTCAGGATCATCAGGTCGATGCGTGTGATGTCCATATGCACAATGCGCCCGGCGCCCATATTCAGATGGCCGACTTCGCTGTTGCCCATCTGCCCTTCCGGCAGCCCGACAAACGGCCCGCTGGTATGAATCAGCGTGTTCGGATACTCGCGCAGCAACCGGTCGTAGGTCGGCTTGCACGCCAGCGCGATAGCGTTGGCCTTGGTTTCAGCGCGGTATCCCCAGCCATCGAGGATGATGAGAACGAGAGGTTTAGGACGGGACATAAAATCGCTTCAGGCTCCTGGCTTTTAGCTCTTGGCTTCCGTGATAGACTGAGTCGCTTTCAGCGGCTGCACATCTCATACTATTGCAGATAACTATTGCGAAAACTATCGCCGAGGATAAACATGCCCATTAATGAACTTCTGCTGACCGAATTCGATGAAGAAATCAAGAAGACCCGCACCATGCTGGAAAGAGTTCCGGAAGACAAGAAGGATTTCACGCCGCATCCCAAATCTATGCCGCTGAACAAGCTCGCGCCTCACGTGGTACAGTTGGCTGGCTTTGGTTTCACGATCCTTACAACTCCCGAGCTTGATTTCGCAAAAAGCAGCATCAAGCCTCTGCCCTTTGAGTCGGCGGCGCAACTGGTCAAAGCTTTCGACGAAGGCGCAGCCCAAGCTCGCACCGCGCTCAAGAACACCCCGGATGAAGCCTGGACCGAGAATTGGAAGCTCAGCTTTCAGGGCAAGCCGATTTTCGATGGCTCGCGCTTTCTGGCCTACCGCCAAATGTTCCTGAATCACCTGGTACACCACCGCGCCCAACTCGGCGTCTATTTGCGCTTGAATGGAAAGCCGGTGCCAGCGACCTACGGGCCTTCCGCAGACGACACGATGGGCTTCTAGCAAAGAAGAGTGTCTGTTTTGTCATCCTGAGCGAAGCGAAGGACCTGCTGTCTCGCGTGCCGGCAAGAGGCAGATCCTTCGCTTCGCTCAGGATGACAAAATTAGCCTTTGTAGTTCAGCGCCTTCACCCCCAAGAACCGCGCCGCCCCGCCCAACTCCTCTTCTATCCGCAGCAACTGGTTGTACTTGGAAATTCTGTCGGTGCGCGAAGCCGAGCCCGTCTTGATCTGCCCCACTCCAGTCGCCACCGCAAAGTCCGCAATGAACGTGTCTTCGGTTTCGCCGGAACGATGCGAGATCACTGACGTGTATCCGTTGCGGCGCGCGAGGTCGATCGCGTCAAGCGTCTCGCTGACCGTGCCAATTTGGTTGAGTTTGATCAAGATCGAGTTGGCAATCCCCCTCTCGATGCCCTTGGCGAAGATCTCAATGTTGGTGACGAAGATGTCGTCGGCCACCAGCTGAATCTTGCCTCCCAGTTCTTTAGTCAAAAGTGCCCAGCCGTCCCAGTCGTTTTCGGAGAGGCCGTCCTCGAGCGAAACGATGGGGTAGTCTTTCACCCATTTTGCGTAGAAGCGAATCATGTCTTCAGAACTCTTGGCCGACTTGTCGGATTTTTTGAAGACATATTTTCCATCCTGAAAGAACTCGCTGGCTGCCGGATCGAGCGCAATCGCAATCTCTTCCCCCGGCTTGTAGCCCGCCTGCTGAATCGCTTCCAGCACAACCTCAATCGCCTCGACGTTCGACTTCACCGACGGAGCAAACCCTCCCTCGTCGCCGACCGCCGTGTTGTAGCCGCGCTTTTTCAGCACGCCCTTGAGCGTATGAAAAACTTCCACGCCCCAACGCAACGCCTCTGAAAACGACGGCGCTCCCACCGGCATCACCATGAACTCCTGGAAGTCGACGTTGTTATCGGCGTGCGCGCCGCCGTTGAGGATGTTCATCATCGGCACCGGCAAAGTGTTCGCCGCTGCCCCGCCGAGATAACGATAAAGCGGCATTTCGAACGCTCTGGCCGAAGCGCGAGCAGCCGCCATCGAAACCGCCAGGATCGCATTCGCCCCCAGTCGCCCCTTGTTCGGAGTGCCATCAAGATCAATCAGCCTGGCGTCGAGCGTGCGCTGGTCGGCCGCGTCCACCCCGCTGAGCGCTTCCGCAATCTCGCCATTGACGTTCGCAGCCGCCTGCAGAACTCCCTTGCCCAGGTACTGGCTCTTGTCGCCGTCACGCAATTCCACGGCTTCATGCTCGCCGGTGGACGCGCCACTCGGCACAATGGCACGCGCGCTGGCGCCGCCATCCAGAAAAACTTCAGCTTCAACGGTCGGATTGCCACGCGAATCCAGCACCTGGCGTCCGCGGATATCAGCAATACTTGTAAGAGGCATAAGTGCGTCCTTTATTTATCGGATTGATTTAGAAACATTCGTCATTAATCGTAGTCAGCAATCTGAGACGCGATTTGCCGCGTCTCCTGCGTGCAAAGCGAAATTATATCGGACAGGGCACAACCCGGTCTGTGCGCTGGGACATGCCCCAGCGAATCATCCAGTGGTCTATCCCCCCGTACCCCATCCGTTATTGTTCCTGATTTCCACCTCGCTTACAGTCGAACACAACATGAAGAACCGCACCGAAACTCTGGAAATCGGATCGCGCGCCCCTGACTTTTCCCTGGGAGCGGCCAACCGTGAGGGCACATTCACTCTCGGCGCCCTGCTCGCACAGGGCACGCTGATTCTCGAGTTTCTGCGCGGCACCTGGTGACCGAACTGCGTCAAGCGCATGGCTCAGTTCGAGTCGCGGAGGCCGGAAATTGCAACAGCGCGAGCACAGTTGGCGTTCATCGCCGCCGAAAAGCGGGATGGCGTGTGGAAGCCTGGAAGATTCCTGGAGAAGCATCCCATCGCCAGCGTCTTTCTGCTCGATGAGGATCGGACCGTGACCAAAGCCTACGGCCTCCATCACGCGCTCGCCACCGATGCCATTAACATCGCGCACCCCGCCACGCTCGTGATTTGTCGCGACGACGACCGCGGCGGCCTGGTGCGCTACATCTATCGCGGCGATAGCCAGCTCGATCGCGCGCCGCTCGATGAAGTTATCGGAGCTTTGCAGAGACTTTGAGATTGGATTCTGAGATTGGACAACTTTGGAGGCAACATGAAAAAGACACTCACCCTGACATCGCTCATCCTGATCGCAAGTTTCGCGTGGGCGCAAACCGCCCTGCCCACCGGCACCGCCGTCAAGATGAAGCTCGAAACCACGCTCGCAACCTTCAGCTCGAAAGCCGGAGATCCGTTCTCGGCCAGAGTCACTGAACCCCTCGTGATGGACGGGAAAACCGTGATTCCGATCGGCACGACCGTCGAGGGCCGCGTCACGAAAACGAGCGAACCGCGGCGCATTGCCGGCAAGCCCACCATCGCCATCTTCCCCGAAAACCTTATCCTTCCCAATGGAGACAGGTTCATGCTGAACGCCACGCTGGTTGACACCAACGCCCGCCACGGCACCGACGTCAACACCGAAGGGCAGTTCAAAGGCCAGGGCCACGACGGCAAAGATCTCACCGAAATCGGCATGGGCACTGGCGGCGGAATGCTCATCGGCGGCTTGGC
>JBEKWX010000283.1:0-5363 GCA_049512675.1 Terriglobales bacterium
CTGATGACGCCTTCGGTGTCGGTGACCAGAATCAGGCTCTGGGTATGATTGAGTATTTTGCCGGAGAAATCACGCTCTTTCTGCAGCTCGGTTTGCGATTGGCGGAGGCCGGTAATATCGAGGATGAGGCCGCGGTATTGCAGGATCGTGCCGGCCAAGTCGCGCACCGCGAAACAGTTCATGAAAACGCGGACGGGCGATCCATCCTTGCGCCGGAAAATTTCTTCCTGATTGTGCAGTCCGCCCTGGCGCTCGAGCAGCTCCGCCAGTTCTTCCCGCCGCCGCGGAGAAAAATAGACTTGAGTGGGAATGTCGAGCTGAATGACCTCTTCCCGGCTGCTATAACCGAGGATGCGAACCAGCGCGTCGTTGACTTCTACGAAGCGACCCTGGGGCGTGGAAAAGAAAATCCCTTCCTGAATGTTGTCGAACAGTTCGCGATAGCGGCGCTCGGCTTCGCGCCGGTCGGTGATGTCCTTGAGCACGTGCACGGTTTGCAGCTGGGCGCTGCTCGTTCCTATTTCGCCCCGGCCCATCGCGCCAACCCCGCGCGATGGGGGCCCCGGGATGGCGGCATGAATGCGCGAGGTTGAAATCAGGTAAGTGCGTTCCAGGACCGGATGCACGTACTCGTCAAGACCCTCGCCGGAGCGGCAGAAGGGGCAGGAGTGCGGCGAAGCACCGGTGGAAAGAGCTTCGAGCGCCCGCATGTTGATGCCGATCAACTGCTCGGGTGCGATACCGACGAAATCAGCCAGGGAGCGATTGACGCGGAGAACGTTGTGTTGCTCGTCGTGGACGACGATGAAATCGCTGATGGCATCGAAGACTTCCACCCAGTGGCGGTTGGCCTGCTCCATGCGGGTGAACAGGCAGGCATTCTCGAGAGCGATACTGGCATGGCCGGAGATGGCGCGCAGCAGTTGGTTATCTTCAATGGCGGGCGGGGCGCCGCGGTCGGCGAGACAAAGAACGCCCACGAGTTCGCCCGATGAGCCGGCCAGCCGGACCAGGGTGCAATCGGTCCATTCCAGACTGGAGGCGAGAGCGGAGCCCAGCATGTCGCCGGCCGGGGCGAAGGCGACGTCGGTGGAATATTTCGTCAGGGCCGCAGTGAGCGCCTGGCTGAAGCGGCGGAGCAAGGGCTGGTCGTTAACCTCAACGCTGACTTCGGAGTCGCCCCGGCACATCAGGATGGTGTCCGTCGCCGAGGTCTGGAAAAGGCTGAGGGCGACACAGCGGGCTCCCAGCAGTTCAGCGGCGCGCACCGCGAAGTTGCGCATGAACTCGGGCAGATGCAGGGTGTTGCTGGATTCGAGGGCGAGCGTGACCAGGGCCTCGGCGCGGCGGCGGTGCTCCTCGGATTGGTGCAGGTTGCGGGTAAGTTCGAGAGCGACGGCAACCTGCGCGGCCAGAGCGCGTGCGCGGCGGACGTCTTCGTCGTTGATCGGCCCAGCCTCGATGCGGTCGAGGACACCGAATATCCCGAGCACATCGCCATTCGAACCGAGCAGGGGCACAGCGAGGAGTTGGCGGATTTGGAAAGCGGCCACGAAATCCAAATTCGCGCCCGGAACCTTGGAGGCGTCCTCGGTGAAGAACACATTTTTTTTCTTCAGGGTGAGCGTCGCGGCGCCATCGGAGAGCGGGATATCGACGGGACGGACGACGCCGTTCTCCACTCCCCATCGAATGTGGAAGGTGTCCTTTTCCTCGAGAAGCCCGATGAAACAGCGCTGGAAGCCGAGGAAACTGGCGGCCCGGACCACCGAGGTCTGCATGAACTCGTCAAGTTTTCCGGCGGAACCGAGCTCAAAGGAAATCTCGAGGATTTCGTGCAGTTCGTGGGCCTGGGCCCGCGCCATGCCATACAACTCGGCGTTGGCGACGGCGACCCCGCCAAAGCCGGCCAGGGCGGAAACCAGGGTTTTGTCTTCCTCGGCGAATGGGTTGGCGGGACGCGGGTAAACCAGAATCGCACCGTGCGAGCGCGAGGTGCGAAAGGGCGCCGCGATGAGAACTCCGGGTGGCGTTTCTTCTCCAAAATGAGAGGTGCCGTCGATGCTCACCGTAATGCGCTCGCCGGCGGCAACGGCGCGGGTGGCGATCTCGAGCGCAGAGCGGAGCTCGTTCTGCTGGAAACGTGAACGGATGGAGAGAGCGAGCCGGGGGGCCTCGGTCGACACCGCCTGCAACTGGAACACTTTCTCCTGTTGCACGAAGACGAGCACGGCGGGCGAATGCAGCAGCAGGCGGAGGCGGTCGGCGATACTCTCCATCACGGCTGCGGCGTCGGGCAAGCCATGCAGTGCGGTGGCGACTTCGACCAAAATGCTGGCGCGGCGATGCTCTTCACGGGAGAGCTGGTTCAAGCGGAGGGCTTCGAGTGCGGTGCCGAGCTGGGCCGCCAGGATGGTGACTTTGGCCACGGAATCCTCGTTAAAGCCGGCATCCGGCGCACTGTGCACGAACGCGATGGCGCCGAGCACTTCGCCTGAAACCAGCAAAGGGGCGGCTAGGGCGGCGCGCGCCTGGTATTCGGCCAGCCAGCGGTAACTGGTGGCGTCGACGTGGTTGAGGAAGAAGGGACGACGCCTCTGAACCGCCTCGATGGCGATGGATGGGGCATTGGATGAATCTGCGGCGCGCAGGTGGAGGCCACGAAAGGACTCGGCCTGGTCGCCATCGGCTTCGGCACCGACGAGCTCACCGTCGGAGGAGCAACTCCAAAAGTAAGCGCCGCTGGCATGGAAGAAGGCGCGAGTGCGGGCGCAGAAGGACCGGATGAGTTGGCTGGGATCGCTGCATTGAAAAACGGCCCGGGAAAGCTCCAGGAGAAGCTTCTGAAAAGCCTCGTCAGACTGAGACGAGTCTCGGGACTGCGAATTTCCGTCAGGGGTTGTCAGTGCGCACCATTCGTTTAGCTAAGCGGTTGAAAACAATTGTTTTATTAAATAAACCTACGCTTGATTCTCAAATTGAGTCAAGGAAATAGGAGGTGGCAGTATCGACTTGTGAAACGGCGCCAAACTGACACTGGCGTCTCATTCTGCAAGTGGGTGATCGGGTCATCAGGCGATCGGGTCATCGGGTGATCGAAGTTCAGAACCAGCCTTTAGATCACCCGATGGCCAGATGACCCGATCACCCGATCGCTAAGGCTCGATTCTTCATCGCTTTGCGGGGACACCAAAGTAATGCCAGGAAAGAACTTTTGATATCCGCTGGCGTGGTCTGTGCACGAATATAGACAGTGCAGAACAATACGGGAGGAACGTGTCTATGCGAGCCCTAAATCGTCTGTTCGCGGTGGGTCTGCTGCTGATTAGCGGATGCGTCTCAGCCAGCGCTCCACTGGCATGGGGACAGGACGAAATCAATCGAAGAGCAAAGAGCAAGGTGCCGCCAGTCTATCCGGAACTAGCGAAACGCATGAACCTCACCGGCGTGGTCAAGGTCCTGGTCACGGTCGCCCCCAACGGGTCGATTAAGGAAGCCCGGCTGGTGGGCGGGCATCCGGTGTTGGCGAACGCCGCTCTGGACGCGGTGAAGAAGTGGCGTTTCGAGACGGGCCCGGAAGAGTCAACGGGCATTGTGGAATTCCGTTTTAACCCGAACCAGTAAGAGGGCATGGTAGAGCGCGAAGTGCTGACTGAGGAAGGTCGGAGTATGAACATCGGGAAAAAGTTATATATAAGTTTCGGCATCATTCTGGCGATGGTTCTGGTGCTTCTCGGAATCAACATGATCGCGGTGCAACGCGAGCACGAAACCAAGGCGGCGGCACAGCGTTCGATCGACATCACCGAGGCGACCTCGTTGGTTCGCATGGAGATGATGCAGAACCGGCTTCACCTGCAGAACTACCTGCTCAGCGGGGACCCGCGCAACGTGGAGAAAATGAATGACGGGGAACACCGTTTGAGTGACGCCCTACGCCATGCCCAGGATCTGGCGGCTTCCCCGCAGCAGCGCAGCAGTCTGGAAAAAGTGCAGGGGTTGGAGCAGGCATGGGGAAGCGATTTCGCCAACCAGTTGGTGGACAAACGCCGGGCCGTGGACAGCGGCAATGCGACGGTGGCCGAACTGCAGATTTTCTACCTGCAAAAGGATCCAAACTCCTGGATCTCGCGTTCGAGCGACGTTCTGGACGATGTCGACCGGGAGAACCGCCAACTGCTGGAGGAGCGGCGCCACTCCGATGAACTGGCCGCAACGTTTACGGTTCTGGCAGCGGCAGTCAGTTCCATGTTCGCGCTGTGCCTGGGCATCATCATTGCCTATCGGACCGCGACCGGGATAACGAAGCCGCTGAACGGGCTGATTCACGTGGCGGAGCAGATCGGCCAGTCCGGGAATCTGGATCACACCATCGACGTTAAGGGACAGGATGAAATCGGGCAACTGGCCCGGACTTTCGACTCGCTGGTGAAATACCTGAAGGAAATGGCAGCGGTTTCCGAAGCCATCGCGGGGGGTAACCTGGCAGTGGAAGTCCATCCCCGGTCGGCCAGCGACACGCTGGCGAACGCCTTCACCAGCATGGTGGAAGGCCTGCGCGGGCTGGTGCGCAACGTGCGCGACGCCGCTACGCAAGTGGCCAGCGCTTCCTCCCAGGTGGCCAGTTCTTCCGACGAGTCGGCCAGGAACAGCCTGCAGACCTCTTCGGCCATCGATGAAGTGACCAGCACCATGCACGAGATGAGCGTGAACGTGCAAAACATGGTGAAGAGCACGCAGACGCAGGCCTCGAGCGTCAGCGAAACCTCGGCCTCCATCGACGAGATGGTGACTTCGATCCAGCGGGTGGCGGATACGGCCAAGGTTCTGCTCGATATCTCGAACCGTTCGCGGGAAGAAGTGCACAACGGCATCGGCACCATGGAAAAGGCGACCGACGGCCTGAACCGGATCAATACGACGATCCACGCGTCGGGCGAGATCATCGACGCGCTCGGCAACCGGGCGGACAACATCGGCAAGATCGTTGAAGTGATCGACGATCTGGCGGAGCAGACCAACCTGCTGGCGTTGAATGCCGCCATCGAAGCGGCGCGGGCGGGGGAACACGGCCTCGGATTCGCGGTGGTGGCGGACGAAGTCCGCAAGCTGGCGGAAAAATCCGCGCAGTCCACCAAAGAGATTTCCGAACTGATCGGCAGCATCCAGAAGGAAGCGCGCAAAGCGGTCGAAAATATGGAGAAGAGCACGACGATCGTGAACGAAGGGCTGAATCTGGGGCAGGAACTGAATGCCGCGCTGCGAAAAATTTCGAACGTCGTGGCCGAGGTTTACAAGTTCGCGCAGGAGATCGGGGCGGCCACCAACGAGCAGTCGCACGGCTCGTCGCAGATCGCGCGCGC
>JBEKWX010000284.1:0-5744 GCA_049512675.1 Terriglobales bacterium
TGTAGCGCCATGCCGTGCAGCTTCTGCCGGTAACGGGCGATGAAGTCCTGCCACGCCCGCTCGTTTCCCGCGGCACATGCGCGCGCCAGCGTCAGTTCTTCCAGACGCAGCCCGGCGCAGAAGTCAGCCTTCTGTTCTGCTGAAGCGCGGGCCGAATCTGAGGCCGAGTTTTGGGAAAGATACTTGCGCAGAATTTCATCGAGGATTGCCGCGAACTGCTCAACGCTCACACCGTAAGCCGCAGCTCCGCTGCGCTCGTAGAGAGCCGGAGCGGCGTTTGCCTGGTGGCCGGATTGAGCGGGTCTTGGCATGTACCCCCTGGGGCATGTACCCCCTGGCGTGTCACTCTGGCGAGTTCAAGATGATGCTAGCAACTTTTTAGACGCAAGGACGAATAAATCGTGCGTTCTTCGATCAGCGAGCAGAGAAAGACACTCCTGGAAGACTCGCGGTTGAGTCCCCCGGCACGCTCTATCTTAGGTGTGCCGGGGCGTGGGTCTTCGTTGAAACTGCTCTCATAAATCGCTCTAAGTAAGTTTCGCGAAGGGCCCGGCTTCAGCCGTGCCGAGCGCCCAAAAAAATGCGGGCTTTAGCCCCCGGGGACCGGATGTTACGCCCTGAGAATCATTTGTGAGATCAGTGGTGTCTTTACCACGAGGAGGCCCAATTATGCGGCTGGTCATTGGTTCTGCAGTTGCGGGAATCGCTGTAATGGTGGTGGTAGTGGCGGCGGTTGTGGTTCCGTGCCTGTTGCAAGCGGGCGAAGTGGTGCCAGCGTCTGGTTATTCGCTGCTTAGCCCGATTCGCAGCGGTAATCTGACCGTCTTTCCCGTAGTCGCCAGTAAGTCGTACGACACGGCTGAGCTTCTCACCCTCGATGAAGGCCTGCGCAGCGGCGACGTTGTCGTGACTGAAGCTGGCCAGGCGCGCGGCCTCATCCGTCACCGTCCCGGCGAACCGGCAGTCATCCATCCCGTCCGCGACGCGGAGGTGAATAGATTAGTTCTGGTCAATAACTCGAAGCGACCATTGTTACTCCTTGCCGGGGAGATAGTTACTGGCGGCAAACAGGACCGCGTTATCGGCAAAGATCGCATTGTGCCCGCGGAGAGCGATCCGGTCGACCTCAGTGTCTTCTGCGTCGAGCCCGGACGTTGGGTGGCAGCGAACGGTAAGAACGAGTTCGGCAGCGCGGGAGGCGTTATTGGCGGTATTGTCGCCGCGCCCGCCGTACGCAGCAAGGCGATGGCCGCGAAGGACCAACAGCAAGTGTGGGAAAGCGTCCGCACTGCGCAGAGCGCCATGGCAACAACCGTGGAAGCAACAGGCGCGGCTCCCGCAGTGAATGCAACCACCTCTTATGCGCGCGTTATGGACAATAAGGAAGTGCAAAAGCAGGTTGATGCTGTCGCCGCGCCGGTTCAGCGCAACTACGAAAGCGTTATCCGCCAACTGCGCGACAAGAACGCGGTCGGCGTCGTGGTTGCCGTGAACGGAGAGATTGTCTGGGCAGACATTTTCGCAAGCACCCAGCTGCTGCAAAAGTATTGGCCGAAACTTGTGCGCTCCTATGCCACCGAGGCTGTGGTGACGCGCGCCAAAGGCGGGGAAGCCAGCCTCAAAGACGCGCATAAGTTTCTCGACGATCTGCAAGGCCGCCACGAAACGGCCGAAACCGAGCCCGGCATTTATCGCCAGAGCGAAATTACCGGTGACGGCTTCAAGGTGTTCGAGTTAATGTCACTGCTGCCCAAGACGGGCTTCGCCGTGCATGTGGCCAAGATGGCCAACTAGATTGCGCGTGCGGGGACGGGCGCCCTCGCCCGTCCAAGTCCGAGCGCCAGTTCGTCAGCCAACTGTACTGCCTGTGGTTACGGGGGACTACTAAGTCCGCGACAATCCCTTGAGCACGACGTCATTCGCGTCATAGGCCAGTTTGAGCGCGGGCAATTCCTCGCGCGTGAACCAGCGGACATCCGCCGCATCGCTGCCCGCTTTCAAATCACCGCCGACCGGGCGACACAAGAAATCAATCAACACATAGTGATACCGCACCCGTCCGTCGTCGCCTCGGATCACACGCTCATATACGCCCAGCAGTTCACCCGCCTCGACCAGCAATCCCGTTTCTTCGCGGGCTTCACGAACCGCCGCTTCGCGCAGAGTTTCACCGCATTCGAGGACGCCACCCGGCAACGACCACTCGCCCAGCAGCGGCGCCGTTCCGCGGCGAATCAGCAGCACGCGCCGATCGTCGTGGTGATCATCGCTCTGGTGATCGACGATCACAGCGCCCACACCCACCAGCGGAGACTCCGGGTACTCACGTTTCATGCGACAGGTTTCCCAGGTCGCGGCAGCCGATTTATGCAGCACTCCTCGGAAACCGGAACAGTATACGCGCCGTTCCCATACGAAGTGGAATTACAATAGCCACCATGTCGCTCGACGAATACAAAAGAAAGCGGCGCTTTGAGGAAACGCCGGAGCCTCCGGCCAAGCTGGAAAAACAATCGCGGCATCGCTTTGTGGTCCAGCGCCATGATGCGTCGCGGCTGCACTACGATTTCCGGCTGGAGATGGAAGGCGTGCTCAAGTCGTGGGCGGTTCCCAAAGGCCCGTCGCTCGACCCTGCCGACAAGCGCCTGGCCATGCAGGTCGAGGATCATCCCGTCTCGTACTTCGATTTCGAAGGCACCATACCCAAAGGCAACTACGGCGGCGGCACCGTGATGGTTTGGGACGAAGGAACCTGGGTTCCATTATCTCCGGTGCCAGTTAACGGCGAGTACGTTCCGGGAACAGAAAGAGAAGCTGCCGCCATGCTGGCGAAGGGCGACCTGAAGTTTCGCCTGAAAGGGAAGCGGCTCAACGGCGATTTCGCGCTCGTGCACATCAAAGGCCGCGCAGGAAGCAAAGGAAATGAATGGCTGCTGATCAAGAAGAAAGACGATCGCGCGGTCGCGGGATTCGACATCAATCAAGTTGCGTATGACACCTCTGTTCTTAGCGGCCGCACCATGGCACAGATCGCCGGCGATGAAGGCTCGGCGGAATGGACGAGCAGCCGTCCCGCGTCGCGCGGGAGGGTGAAGGCCGCGTGGCTGGCGGACGCAATCGCACGCGCCGACTCAAAGCGAAAGGCCTTGAACGCGGAGGACGCGGGGAAAAAAGCTATAACTGCGGAGAACGCGGAGGACGCGGAGAAGAATGATGGTAAAAGCCCTCGACGAGCGGCGCGACTTGTGGCCCGCGCGAATGCTTCGGATACAGCGTCCAAGGAAGCCGGGTCCAAAAATTCCGCGTCCAAACCACGAAGCAAGAAATCCTTTGCGAACTCGGCGTTCTCTGCGGTTAGAGCTCTGGCCGGAGCCGATGAGAAGCCCATGCCCACGGTCATCCATCCGATGCTGGCTACTCCCACCGGCAAGGCCTTCGACGATCCTGACTGGTTGTTTGAAATTAAGTGGGACGGCTACCGCGCCATCGCCTTCATTGAAGACGGGCGCGTGCGCTTGGTGTCACGCAACCAGAATGACCTCACGGCACAGTTCCCCGAGCTCGGGAGCCTGCCGCAATTCGTGAAAGCCCAACGCGCCATCCTTGACGGCGAGATCGTTGCACTCGATGAAGAGGGGCGCCCTTCTTTTAGTCTGATGCAGCAGCGGACCGGGTTCCAGCCGGGCAAACGGCGATCGCCGCGGCGCGAAGGCATCCGGGTCGTTTACTATGCGTTCGATCTGTTGTACCTCGATGGCGTGGATCTGCGCCACGTCGCGCTCGAACAACGCAAGCAGTTGCTGCAAGACCGAATTGAAAACAGCGAAGTCATTCATTTTTCCGACCACTATGCTGAGAAGGGTCTTGAGCTTTTCGAAGCGGCGAAGCAGCGCGAACTGGAAGGCATTGTCGCCAAGAAGCGTAGCGGCTCCTACGAAGAAAAGCGCTCGCGCTACTGGCTCAAGATAAAAATCACACAGCGCCAGGAGTGCGTCATCGGAGGCTATACACCTCCCGAAGGCAGCCGCGAATACTTCGGCGCACTCGTGCTTGGGTTGTATGACTCGCACGGGCGCCTTATTCACGTCGGGCAAGTGGGCACGGGCTTCGATCAGAAAGCGCTCAAAGAAATCTTCGCTCTCTTGCAGCCGCTCAAGACGAAACAGAATCCGTTTTACGGCGAGATTGGCGGATTGCGGAAAGTTCTTTTCGTGCGTCCGGAACTTGTGGCCGAAATCAAGTTTGCCGAGTGGACTCACGAAACGGCGGAGGGCGGCGTGAAGCTGCGAGCGCCTGTGTTCATGGGACTCAGAGATGATAAGTCCGCGGCAGAGTGCAGGCTGGAGGAAGCGGTGGCGAGTTAAGTTTGGAGGATTGCGGACGTCGAGCCGAGCTTCACGGCGGACGGGCGAGGCGCCCGTCGCTCCATTAGATACTAGATACGCGCTGTGCTAGAAGGCGCCGCCGCCGCCGCCGCCGAATCCGCCTCCGGAAAAGCCTCCGCCTGAGAATCCGCCTCCTCGGCTGAAGCCGGAGCCGGTGGAACTGGCTCTGGGCGCGGAGGTGAAGACCTGGAAGATGTCTACCGCCATGCTGTTTATGGAACTGGAAAAGAAAAGCGGGCTGAAGCCTGCGTAGCCATTTGGCGAACCGTACCAGTTCGGCGGATCCTTCACGATTCCGTCGAACGCTTGTGCCCAGTTGTGCTCGACGCCGAGCGCCATGGCGTAGGGAAGAAATTTCTCGAAGGTGTCGGGCGTCATTTGCTTGATGCGATCGGCATCGACCCGGTTCAGGAACTCCTGGAATCCTAGGACGGCGATTCTGGCGCGCGCACCGGCCACAGTTTTCGCCGTCATCTGGCGCGCGAAGAGCCACCAGATCAGCGCGGAAATTAGCACGCTCCCGATCACGAGCGGAACGGAATAGAACAGGTTCATCCAACCCATCACTTGCACGGCTACCACCAGGATCGCGATGACTACGGCGGCTACGATGCTGTAGGCATTCGCCGATTCCGGGTCGAGCGTGTAGATGCCTTTGCTTTTCAGCGAAGACATGATGTCCTCACGCACGAGAGGAATCACGGTGTAGAAGCGATTCTTCAGATCGGAGAGATGGGTTCCGGTTCCGGTCAGAAAAATGTTGTTGAGCATCAGGCGTTCGTGCGGCGTGACGTCGGTCCATTGCTCGCGCGGCTTCAACAAAGTAAACAAATAATCTTTGTGGTGAAAGACGAGAAAGGTGTCGACTTTTTCTTCGATCTTGATGTAGCCGCGCACGGCGAGATCGACGATGGTGCAGGTGATGTCGCGGGGATGGATGGTGTCGTCAAGTAACGTTCCGGCTTCGGCGGGACACAAGCCTTTGGGCGGCTCGTACTGCGGGGCGACGGAGACGCCGGGATCGGGATCGCGGCCCACGGAATACCAGAGAGTGAACATCACGGCCAGAGTTAGCAAGGGCAGAAATACGATGGGATTGCTGCTTATGAACCAGCCAAACTTGGTGAGCTCGGAGGGAGGTTTGAGCACTCCTTGCGGAACGTAGATGTCGATGGTGACGCCGCCGCGCATGGGAAGCGGGCTAGTGGTTTCGAAAAGGACATCGGCGCCTTTGACTTCGGCGGTCGCTTCGCTTTGCCTGGAACCGTAGGCGCCGGTGAAGGCCTGAGCGCGCAACCCTCCGGCGGCATTTTCGGGCAGGGTCACGAAGGCCGAAGCATGGTCGATGGGAACGGGCCA
>JBEKWX010000285.1:0-5348 GCA_049512675.1 Terriglobales bacterium
AAACTTGACGGCGACAAGTTTTCGGCGTTCCTGGTGGAAAGAACTTTTCCGGGATTTTCCGTCGGCGCCGAAGAGCACAAAATGGGCATTCGCGGCTCTTCAACTTGCCCCATCATCCTCAACGATTGCCAGGTGCCAGTCGACAATCTCCTGGGCGAGATTGGCAAGGGGCATATCATCGCCTTCAACATTCTGAACATTGGACGGTTCAAACTCGGCGCGATGTGCGTAGGTGGGGCCCGGGTTTCGATCGAGAGCGCGGTTTCCTATGCCAAGCAGCGCAAGGCGTTCGGCAAGACGATCAGCGAGTTTGGACTGGTGCGGGAAAAGATCGCGAACATGGCGACGCTGATCTATGCCGGCGAGTCGATGGTCTATCGCACCGTCGGAATGATGGACGCCTTGCTCTCGGAAATCGACTCCGCCAGCCCCGACGCCGCGAAACAGCGGCGCAAGGCAATCGAGGAATACGCCGTGGAGTGCTCGATCCTCAAGGTCTGGGGCTCTGAGATGATCGATTACGCGGTCGACGAGACGCTGCAGATCTATGCCGGCTACGGCTTCGTCGAAGAGTATCCGGCGGAGCGCGCCTACCGCGATGCTCGCATCAACCGTATTTTCGAAGGCACGAACGAAATCAACCGGCTGATCATCACCGGATTTTTGCTGAAGCGGGCGATGAGCGGCCAGTTGCCTCTGCTGCCGGCGATCAAGAAGTTGATGGAAGAAGTGCTCAGCGGCCCGACTGCCGGCGAGGAGGTCGAAGGACCGCTGGCCGAAGAACGCAAGCTGGTCGCACAGGCCAAGAAGCTTGGCCTGTTCGTCTCCGGCTCGGCCACACAGAAATACATGCAGGCGATTCAGGACAAGCAAGAGGTAATGGGCGCGATCGCCGATATGACGATCGAGATTTACGCCATGGAATCGGCTGTGCTGCGGGCGCAGAAGATGGTCGAGCAAAAAGGCGAAGCCTCAGCCGCGCTGCCGATTGCAATGGCGCGAGTGTATCTGACGCAGGCGCTGGAAAAAGTCGAGGCGGCGGCAAAGAAAGTCATTGCCGACGTGGCCGAAGGCGACATGCTGCGGACGCAGTTGGCGATTGTGCGGCGGTTGTCCAAGCACGAGCCGTTCAACACGATTGCGCTGCGCCAGCAGATTGCGCAGAAGACGATCGAGGCAGGGAAGTACACGCTGGCGTAGACGGGAACGCTGTGCATTAAACGGTGGAGGGACGGGCGTCTCGCCCGTCCAGCCGGGCGGGGACGCCCGGCTCTCCACCAGCAGTCTTGGACCCATTAGCCTGCGGAGGATCCTACTCCTTCGGGAAGTTCGGGTCCGCCTTCACTTCTTCAATCTGCTTGGTGTGGCGCTCGGAGTGCGCCGAGATCAGCAAAATCCACTGATACGCATCGAGCGATCCCAGCAACGGGTGCGGGCCAAAATGGTCGCGCAGATCGTCGTTTGTGGTTCGGACGTAATCCATCGTCGCTTTGCGGCTGTCCTCGAAGGCCTTGGTCAGCTCAGCCTGCGTGGCCCAGCGATTGGTTGGCTTGAGAAACTCCGGCGCCTGCGCCTTGTGGCTGCGGTCGGGGACCATCTTCAGGACCGTCTCGTCTTTTCCAGCAACCTCGGCACGCTTTTCGGGCGCAGCGGGCGATGTCATTATCTTGCTCTGAACCATGCCGAAGATCGCGGACTCGGAGACAGCAATATGCTCCGACACCTCGGCGATCGACCAGCGGTCCGGGCCGGGTTTGAATCTCCATTGCTTATCCGACAATCCGGCGATGGATTGCAGGAATGCATCTTCAGTGGCCTGCAGACTTCGCAGCGCAGCTTCACGCTCTTCGGCCGTCAAAGTCGTTGATGCCGGAGCCGCGGTGGTTTGAGCGACGCTCGCCAGAGCAAGCGTGAGGACGAGACACAGCACTGCTGAGAACTTCAATTGGATTTTCATTCGTTGCCCCTGTGAGATTGGAAATGCGGTAGAGCAATTATAATGGCGCTCCGCAAAAGCGCAAATCGACTACGCGGCAGGTACAGGAAAAAGCATTCTGGTCACTCGAACCAGCCGCTGCGGTAAGCCACCCACCACGATATGCACACAATGGGAATGGTCGCGCCCAGGGCCCACCAGAGCGGCAGAACAAAATCGGCAGCGAGTCCGAGCACGGTGAACGAGATCCAGAAGATCTTGCGCTCCATATTCTGAATTTTAGTTCTTTTCCGCCGCCCGCGATCCCGGCTAAAGGCCTGCAAACAAACTTCGGTTACGCATGCGGACAGTCGCCTGTAGAGACGGGGCTTGCCCCGTCTCCCCGGGACGCGGCGGGAAACGCGCCGAGCCTCGTCTCCACGATCAGGTTTTGGGCTTGAGTTCTTCCATCACACTCTGGATCAGCTCTTTGGCGTCGGTGAGATTTTTCATGATGAGCTGCACATCCATGACCGGCTTGTCCGGCCAGCGCTGGCTCTGGCAATAGACGCCATGCTGCCCGACGAGGGTCATGGCGTCGGTAACCAGGTCCATGGTGACGGCGAGGCGTCCGCGGGGCACGCCCATGCGAATTTCGTAGTGTTCGAGTTCTTCCCGCTTTTCGTTGAAGACGGCCATCCACAGATTGTAACGGGGATGTGGGTATAATTCTCGTGCAGCTCCTAGCTCTTAGCCGTTAGCTCTTAGCGAACAGCGAACAGCGAACAGCCAAAAGCCAATCGCGAAGCGCTATCCCCGGAGGAAACAAGTCATGAAGAAATTTGCCGTACTCGCAGCGTCACTCTTTGCGCTTGCCACTCTCGCCCCGGCGCAAATGGCGCAGGACAAATCGAAGCGGCCCAGTCCGCCGGCCAGTGCGGAATGCAAATTTTCCGATGGCATAACCATCAAGGTGGACTATTCCAGCCCGCGTGCAAAAGGGCGAAAGATTTTCGGCGAGGCCAGCGAGAAGGCGCTGGTGCCGTACGGGGAAATCTGGCGCACCGGCGCGAATGAAGCGACCACATTCGTCACCGATGCGAATGTGACGGTGGGCGGCAAGGCCTTGCCCGCAGGCAGCTACACCATCTTCACCGTCCCCAAGGCTGACCAGTGGACCCTCATTGTCAACAAGAAGACCGCCGAGTGGGGCATTCCGTACAAGTACGAAGCCGACGAGTTGGGCCGGGTTGACATGCAGGTCTCGAAAACGCCGGCGCCGGTCGAGAACTTCACCATCGCGTTCGACCCCGCAGGCAGCAAATGTACGATGAGCCTGGAGTGGGAAAACACCCGCGCCAGCGTGGAGATTACAAAGTAGAGACGGAACTTGCTCCGTCTCGCCAGCGCTATACTGGAACTCGATGCGGCCGATGCTGCGCTTTCTTTGGAACTCCACCCGTGGCCACCGGATTGCCCCCTGGCGCAGTCCTTATCTTCTGTGGCGGATCGAGACCTACACCGGCGTCAAAATGACCCAGATCGGATTCCTCGAATTTTGGGAATTCTTGTGGACCGAGCGAAGCAACCTGTGGCGTTTCCTGAAGTGGACGGCGGAAATGGATGGCCACGTCCACCCCGGGGCGAAGAACATGTAGCAGCCGCTCTCTCTCCAACTCTTGCAGCCACCCTCCATATTTTGTCATCCCGAGCGGAGCGAGGGATCTGCAACTTGCCGCGAACTGCAGATCCCTCGCTTCGCTCGGGATGACAATGCGTTAGAGGTGTCACGCGCACCGCTCCGCACCACGCCCTTGTCAGCTGCCCTCCATCACCACATTCACTTCGCTGCCTTTGCCCGCGCCCAGCATTTGGGAGGCTGAACCCCGGTTAGTCGCGACTTCCAGAAAACCCATGCTGCCCAGGATTCCAAAGATTTCGCCGGGAGCGCCTTCGGCATAGCCTGTGCACATGCGCGTTGCCTGTACCTTCGTTCCAATCGCGATCTTGAAGGCGGGCGGCGTGGCACTGAAAAGTTGGGGCGCATCCTGCGGAGTGATGTTGGTGACGAGATTGCCAAAACGATCGACCTTCAGCACCACTCCTTGTAAGGTCCGCTCGTCCACCGGCTTGGCGCGGGGCGCGCTGAAGCGAACATAGTCGGTGATCTCGTCGCCGAAGCGATCGGGCTCGACCCCCTTGGCAAGATACGCCGCGACCGGGGAGAAGATATCGCGCCCGTGGAAGGTGTTGCTGCGAGGCTGCAAAAAATAATGCTCGGCGGTGACGTGGCGGACGGAGATGCGCTCTTCGCGGTCGTAGATCAGAGAAAGCACGCCGTTATCGGGAGCGACAAACAGGTGGCGGTCGCTGTTCAGAATCACGGGCCGCCGCGCCGTCCCCACTCCGGGATCGACGATCACCATGTGCACGGTGCCGGAAGGGTAGTAGGAGTAGGCCTGCGAAATGGTCAGCGCGCCATCCAGAATGTCGAAGGGCTGCACCGCATGGCTGATGTCGATGATCTGCGCCTCGGGGGCGATCTCCAGGATGACCCCCTTCATGGCGCCCACGAAATGATCGTTGAGTCCGAAATCAGTGGTAAGAGTGACGATCGCGGTGCGTGCCAAGTTGTTACCTCGTCGGGCCTGAAGATTTTCAGAAAACTTCTCAGGAACTCACGCAGTATCTAGTGTCGCAAGGCGGTGCGTCAAGGCGCGTTAGGGACTGGCACCTTCGGTTTCCGCTAGGGCGTGTCCAAACGCGATCAGGTTTCCATCCGGCGCCAGCACTAACAACTCACGTTGGCCATAGGGCTGGTTCACCGGCCCGAAGACATCGCCCTTGGGGAGAGTGTCGAGCTTCGGTTTGAGTTCAGCATAGAGACGATCGACGTCGCGAACATCGATATAGTACGCAAAGCGTCGATTGCCGGGCGGAGCGCCGTCGGCTCCACGCTGTTCCAGGATGCGGAAACCCACGGTCTCGCGATTTAAGTACGCATAGTTCTCCTGGCGAAGGAGCGTCTCAAAGCCGAGGATGCCGTTGAAAAACGCCAGCGCCTTCTCCATGTCATCCACGTGCATGAAAGGCGTGACTTGGATGAAATTTGACATCACGATTCTCCTAACGGGAGATCAGTCATCTTGAGGGGAGATTAGTCGACCTGCACGTTGCCGGAACCGGTGCGCACTGAAACCATGGGACCACCGCCGCGTACTTTGCCAACCACGCTCTTCCTCGACTCGCGAACCCGGCCCTCGATGGTGGTAGTCACCGGATGGCCCAGCGTGACGTTTCCGGAATTCGAGGAGATGTCGACGTCAAAGGCGGCGTCGGAGGGCACATACAGGGTCACGTTGCCCGAGCCCGCGCGGACGCTCCACATGTTCTTGGGCAAGCCCTTGCCGTGAATGTCGCCGCTGCCCGCCTC
>JBEKWX010000286.1:0-5325 GCA_049512675.1 Terriglobales bacterium
CTCGGATACCGTCCAAAGAACCCAGTGCGCGATGGCAAATGGCGTAAAATAAAAGTGAAGCTCTTACCGCCAAAAGGATTGCCTCCGCTCAAGGTCTACGCCAAGACGGGTTACTATGCGCCGACGGAATAACGGCCGACGGAACGACGTTCTTCTACCGATCTTCTTTTTTTTCCTTCTGACAACGCCGTTCCTGGCCAACTCTCAAACTCAGGGCGGAGCTCCGAATCAGTCGCCCCCGGCTCCGGTTGCTAATTCCCAATCGCCTGCGAATTCCCCATCGGCACCAGCCGGCAGCGCGCCTCCGCCTGACTCCACGGGGCAGGCCGCCGCTCCGAATGCCGGACAGAATTCGGATTCCGCCGACAGCGGCGTCTTCGTTTTCCGCAAGGATGTTGACGAAGTCGTGCTGCACGCCACGGTCATCGACGACAAGCAACGGATCATCACCGGCCTCGATAAGGGCGATTTCAACGTCTACGAGGACGGGCATCTCCAAACCATCACCTCGTTCCGCCAGGAAGACATCCCCGTCGCCATGGGCATCGTGGTCGACAACTCTGGGTCCATGCGCGAGAAGCGTCAAAAGGTGAACGCAGCGGCCCTGAATCTGGTGCGCTCGTCGAATCCCAATGATGAGGTATGCATCGTCAACTTCAACGACGAGTACTACCTTGACCAGGATTTCACTTCCAACATCAACAAGCTGAAAGAGGGGCTGGAAAAAATCGAGGCTCGCGGCGGCACCGCGCTCTACGATGCTGTCGTCGCCTCCGCGGACCACTTGAAAAAAGAAGCGAAGCGCGAAAAGAAAGTCATTTTTGTAGTTACGGACGGAGACGACAACGAGAGCGCCGAAACTCTGGAGCAGGCGGTACGGCGCCTGCAGGTGGACGGCGGACCAACGGTTTACGCCATTGGCATCCTGGAGAAGGAAGAACACCCGAAGCACGCTAAACGTGCCCTGCAAATCATGTCCGAGAGAACTGGCGGCCTCGCTTTCTTCCCCAAAACGCTGGACGAAGTTGACGGCATCAGCCGCACGGTGGCCCACGACATTCGCACCCAGTACATCATTGGATACAAACCGACGACGCCGAAAAACCAGGGTGGATATCGTCAAGTGAAAGTGGATGCCCATTCGCACAGCGGCAAACTCACCGTCCGCACGAAAAGCGGCTATTACGCTGGACCCGAGCCGCCTTCAGGGGCGCAGTAGAGCGAGAGTCGCGTTGCATTTATGAAATATCCGGTGTCGGCGATTCGTGACGAACAAATTCCACGCTGCCGGGTTGCGCTTCTCCAGCACGTGCTCGATACCTACGCCAGCGAGACGAACAAAGTCATTTCCGTCTGGACGACCTTTGTCGATTCCGATCTTGCCTACCGCCCTCATCCGAGTTCGAGTTCAGTTGCCGACATTATGAAGCACCAGCTGCTGTCGGAGCGGCGATTCTTTGCCGAATTCCTCGGCGCGCCGGAAGTCGCAGCGGAGCAAGTCCTGCCGCAGAGACTTTCGGTCGAGAACTTCAAGCAGCGGATGCTGGAGTTGGCCTTGCCGCGACTTGGATTCATGGCGGAACGCGATGAGGACTGGTGGCGGACGGTTGTTCCTTTCTTTGATACCCGGCGGGAACGGATCTGGATCTTCTGGCGACGCGTCCTGCATACAGCTCATCACCGGACGCAGTTGACGGTCTACCTGCGTTTGCTGGGAAAGCCGGTGCCTGCGACGTACGGGCCGACGGCCGACGTGAGTTGGCAAGGCGCCGACCCTACTACGACAGTGCAGGCTGCGGGGCGCGCGGGCAAGACGAATGGCGATTGACGCTGACGGCTAGCGTTCCTTACTCTGTAGAGTGGCCCCACCGACAACACGCTCCCGCCTGCGCCTTAGCGACGATATATCGAAGCTTGTCGGCGAAACGCCGATGTTGCACATGAAGAAGCTGGCTCCTCTGGGAGCGGCCGACATTTTCGCCAAACTCGAGTACCTGAACCCGGGTGGCAGCGTGAAAGACCGCGCCGCCATTGGCTTGATCGCGCGCGCCGAAAGCGAAGGCAAGCTGAAGCCGGGGGGCACGGTCATCGAAGCCACCGCCGGAAACACCGGCATCGGCCTCGCTTTGATCGGCGTGAATCGCGGCTACAAAGTACGGTTGTTCGTCCCGGAAAAGTTTTCGGAGGAAAAGGTCATCATTATGCGGGCCCTCGGCGCCGAGGTGACCCGCACTCCGGAGGCCGAGGGCATGCAAGGCGCCATCCAGCGCGCCAAGGACTTGCAGGCAGCCGACCCCGGCGCATTTTTGGCCGCGCAGTTTGACAACCCCGCCAACACCGACTACCACTACGAAACGACCGCCCGCGAAATCTTTGAGCAGATGGATGGGCGCGTCGACGCCATCACGGTGGGCTGTGGCACGGCCGGAACTTTTAGCGGAGTTGCACGTTTTCTGAAAGAGCGGCTGGCGAAGGTGCACGCCGTGGCGGTGGAGACGCAAGGCTCGATCCTGGGAGGAGGCAAGCCCGGTCCGCACAAGGTGGAAGGCATCGGCAACAGCTTTATTCCTGGAAATTTTGACAGTTCGGTTTGCGACGAAGTGATGATGGTGACCGATGACCAGGCCTTCGGGATGGTGAAAGAACTGGCTGCACGTGAAGGCGTTCTCGGAGGCTCGAGCGCTGGCGCCAACGTCTACGCTGCGGTCGAAATCGCCAAGCGCCTTGGGGCAGGGAAGCGCGTGGTCACGCTGATTCCCGACTCGGCCGAACGGTATCTGTCGAAGAAGATTTTTGAGGGCGGAATATAGGGAAGCTGTTCGCTGCTCGTCGTTCGCTGTTCGCGCGAAAAGCGAATAGCGAACAGCGTCCCAGGAGAAATCTTTGACCACTAAACCATCGGGCTTCGCCACTCGCGCCATCCATGCTGGACAGGAGCCTGATCCCGCAACCGGGGCCGTCATTGTTCCCATCTATGCGACTTCCACCTACGTTCAGGAAGAGATCGGCAAGCACAAAGGTTACGAATACGCGCGCGTATCGAATCCGACCCGCGACCGTTTGGAAACGAACCTGGCTGCGCTCGAAGGCGGCACGGCATCACGCGTGTTTGGCAGTGGGATGGCGGCGATCAACGCCGTCGCTACGATGCTCAAAGCAGGTGACCATGTCGTTGCCGGTCACAATCTCTACGGTGGGACACCGCGCCTGTTCGATCAGGTCCTCGTCAACTTTGGTCTGACATTTACGTACGTCGATACATCCGACGTCAACAACGTGGAACGGGCATTCCAGAAAAACACCCGGCTGGTGTTCCTGGAGACGCCAACCAACCCGCTGATGCAGCTCTGCGATCTCCGCGCCATCAGCGAACTCAGCCACCGGCGCGGCGTCGAGGTCGTGGTCGATAACACTTTCATGTCGCCATATTTCCAGCGTCCGATCGAGCTCGGCGCCGACATGGTCGTCCACTCGACCACGAAATTCCTCAACGGACACAGCGACGGCCTGGGAGGTGTCGTAGTCTGCACCAAGCCTGAGCAGGCGGAAAAACTCGCTTTTCTTCAGAAAGCCGCCGGCGCTATCCTGTCGCCCTTCGAGTGCTGGCTGATCCTGCGCGGGGTGAAGACGCTTGCGGTGCGCATGTTGCAGCACGACTGCAACGGTCGCGAAGTCGCCGACTATCTCTCGAAACACAAGAAGGTGCAAAAGGTTTTCTATCCCGGACTGCCGGATCATCCGCGGCACGAACTGGCCAAACGGCAGATGTCCGGCTTCGGATCCATGATCGCTTTCGAAACGGGATCGCTTGCTAACGCCAACCGGATGCTGCGCAAGCTGCGCGTTTGTTCCCTGGCCGAGTCGCTGGGCGGGGTTGAAACCCTGATTTCGCATCCCGCCACGATGACGCACGCAGCCGTCGGCGAAGAAGGCCGCCGCAAAATCGGAATCACCGACGGCATGGTCCGCATTTCCGTCGGCATCGAGGACGTGGACGATATCATCGCCGATCTCGACCAGGCGCTGGCCGCAATCTAGTTGTCAGTCATCAGTTGTCAGTCGTCAGTGAGAACTGATTGAACTGACGACTGACAACTGACAACTGACAACTGTCTTACCGCACCGACTCTCCAATCCACTCCAGGTAGGCCGCGCTCCCATCTTCAATGGAAATCTCGATACACTCCGGAAGTTCGTAGGAATGCAGCTCACTCAAAGCCTCGCGCACGCGATCGAAAGCGTCTATCGTCGTTTTGATTACGAGCAGCCACTCCGTTGCCGTCTCGACCTCACCTTGCCAGCGATATACCGATTCAATCTGGGGAGCGATATTGACGCAGGCGGCCAGTTGCCGGTCAACCAGCGCATGCGCGATGCCCCGGGCTTCTTCGAGCGAACCGCAAGTCGTGAGAACGAGCCTTTTGTCGGTCATATAAAATCGGGCGTATCAAGTCGGTCGTATCAAATTGAAGATCCACGTTTCACTCGAAGCATACGAGGCGGTCGATGGCAACGCAAATCAAGTTTGGCACGTCTGGATGGCGGGCGGTGATGGCGGAAGAGTTTTACGGGGCGACCTATTTGCCGAAGTTGGTTCCTTCTATCCGCTGCGCGAGAACTTCCGCTTGACGCCGGAAGTGAAACAGAAGTTTACTGAGGAGTTACGTAGTAATCCAAGCGAGTTTCGTGGCATCAAAGTTGCTTACGCGGTGAGGGCCGACGGACTCAAACTTGTCCTCGCCGACGGAGCGTGGGTTTGTTACCGGCTCTCAGGCACGGAGCCAGTGGTGCGCGTGTATAGCGAAGCGCGCAGCAGGGAAGAGCTCGCGAAGTTGAGTACGGTAGCGAAAGTATGGATCTTCGATTAGGAGCACCGTCGAGAGCGCGCATCCTGCCACGTCGGGAGGAAAGCCTGCGCGCGGTCGTTGGTCATGCTGTCGATCAGGCGATGGATCAGGCCAAGGATCAGGCGCCTAGGGCAGAGGCGGTGGCGGCGCGCTGGGTCGAACGCACGCGCCCCGTCTGGTCGTGGCTTGCCCGGGAGTGGCGTCGCCTGGGAACGGTGGCCGCCATCCTTCTTATCGGAGGGCTGCTTCTGCACGCCACGTTCGGAGCCAACGGCATGGTCACTTATCGGCAGAAGCGCGCGGAGATGCAATCGCTAAAGAAGGAGGTCGATCGCCTGCAGAAGGAAAACAGTCAGTACGTCGACCAGATCAAATCGCTCAAATCCGATCCTGCCGCTATCGAAAAGGAAGCCCGCGAGCAGCTGCACTACACCAAGCGTGGCGAAGTGGTTTACGTCGCTCCCGATCCTCCGCAGAA
>JBEKWX010000287.1:0-5654 GCA_049512675.1 Terriglobales bacterium
TTGCCAATCCCAAGAAAAATGCGAGACGAAGAAACCAGGCCGTAAACTTCACTTCACCATCCCCGGTCGTACTCGGCCAATCTGCTGCTTAGTCCATCTGTCGGCCTAGTTCATTGGATGCAAAAGCCTCGCCAAATCACGAAACCGAAGGCGCCTCTCCTGCAACTGTCCGATAGTAGGCGATTTATGTGGCGCGGCGCAATGACAAAGTGTGAAGGTGTCAATAGCGGAATCTGCGCGATAACTGCCTGAATAAATTGCATTTAATGTTGATTTCGTGAGAGGGACAGGCACCTTGGTAATCGGATCGGCTCGTTACCACAAAGATACTCGGACTCTGCAACAGTTTGCACATTCGCGCGGACGCCTGACCAAGAGTTCAGGGAGACTGCTCGGTGCTCGGTGCCCCAGGTTCGCGCCCGTTTTTTGGGCGCTAACCTGGGCCCCGCTGTACTCCAGGGGGCCGCGGGTGTAGCGTTTCCTTTATGCCCACTGGCCTGCGACGTTTCCAGCAATCCGGCCAGTCCCACTTCCTCACTTTCACTTGCTACCGCCGGCAAGCCAACTTCGACTCAGCGGAAACCTACGATCTGCTGCTTCAATGCCTGGAGAAAATGCGCCGCCGCTTCGCTCTGTGTATCTACGGATACGTCCTCATGCCGGAACATGTTCACTTGCTGATCAACGAACCGAAACAGGCCTCGTTAGCTGATGCCATTCACTTCCTGAAGTTGTCGTTCGCCAAACAACTGCGCAGTCGCAGAGGCGCCGTGGAATCGGGTTCGTTCTGGCAAAAGCGTTACTACGACCGGAACGTGCGCGACGCGCAGGAGTTCACGATCAAGCTACGCTACCTGCATCGCAATCCGGTGAAGCGCGGACTAGTGAAAGAACCGGGAGAGTGGAAGTGGAGCAGCTTTCGCCACTATGCTTTACGAGAAATCGGAATCGTCGAGATCGAATCGGAATGGACAGCGAGAGATCGGGAAGCAAAAACCTGCGACGGACCAGCCCGAGTGTTCCTCCACCCAGGTTAGCGTCCAAAGAACGGACGCGAACCTGGGGCACCAGGCACCAGGCGGGGCCGCACTTCGTAAGGCTGGCAATTAGGGCAGTTTCTTGCTTGCCCGCTGCCTTCAATTTCAGGTTTAGATCAGCTTTCCGCCCGGTGCCCCAGGTTCGCGTCCGTTCTTTGGACGCTAACCTGGGTCCACTTCTCGCGCACTTTTCAAAGGGCGGAATTCCACACTGCCAAGAACCACTGCATTCCCCCCAACTTTTCGTACGCCCATCACAGACTCGCTCCCCAATCGGTGCGAAGATACCTCGACAGTGCACCATCGAGAACTGCGCCAGTCCCCAGAGACGAACGCATTTCCGGACGCAAGACTTTTCTCCGCTATTTGACAACATATGGCCCCGGTCAGCACCCCCGCAAGTGCACGCCAAACAGCAAAATTCAATGCTAAGTCCTATCTTTTGAATATTTTGCCTCTAACTGCTTTACTGTGAACAACTTAACCCAATTCCGGGGGGGGGGGAAACCCCCCACAAATTTCTGAATTCTTGCCCGGCGAGTGCGATACTCGATCAGCCCGCTGCCGCTCGACCTGCTGGAAGCAGAAGCAAAGATCAACGCCTGGATCGCGGCCAAGAAGTGATCCATCAGATGTCAAAATCGTCTTTGCGCTCCGCGAACCTTACCTGGTTCTAGCTAGTGCGAACTGCTTCAATAGAGTAATATTTTTTGATCGCGGCTGTAAGCCGCTGCGTTGGATATGGATACATGTGAGTCCCATCCGGCGGGCCTCGAGAAATGCACGGCCCCGCCGCCTGTTCCCAGGCGCAATTCCATCGCCGGCAGATTCCTGGCTCATATTTCCCGTGAAACCAGTTCGGGCCGGTTTATCCCTGAAATGGACGGCCTGCGCTTCGCGGCCATCGGCATCGTCATCCTGTTTCACCTGAACGGATACCTTACAGCGAAGTCTCCGTTCTATAGTGCTGCTCCCCCCCATTCCGACTGGCTTGCCCAAGCGGCTACAGTAGGGTTACACGGCGTCGAGCTTTTCTTCGTGATCAGTGGCTTCATCCTGGGCCTTCCCTTTGCTGCGCATTACCTTGGGGGAGCCGCTCCCGTGAATCTGCGCAAGTACTATCTGCGCCGGCTAACTCGTCTGGAACCCCCTTACATTGTCGCTGCTCGTCCTGTTCATTCTGGCTGCGGCCATCGAGGGGTTGCCGCCTGCGAGTTTTTATCCCCATTTGGCAGCCAGCCTCTTTTATTTGCACAGCCTGATTTACGGAACCTTCAGCCCGGCAATGGGAGTGGCTTGGTCGCTCGAGATCGAAGTGCAGTTTTACCTGCTGGTCCCGTTGCTGACCCTTCTCTTCACCATCAGAAGTCAAACGTTACGCCGCTCTTCGATTGCCATCCTGATCCTGGCAGCCCTGTCCGGCCAGGCGCTCTTTATGCACCACAGTCCTCGGGCATCGCTCTCCATTTTCGCGTACGTACAATTTTTCTTGGTCGGATTCCTGCTCGCCGACGTTTTTCTAGCCAACTGGGGCGAAGTTCCGCGGCGAAACCTCGCGTGGGATTTCGTTGCGCTGGCCGGATGGCCCCTGCTATTTGTGATCCTCCATTCGCCTGTCCTCGCCCACTGGCTTTTCCCCGCGTGGATCCTTCTTCTCTACGTTGCTGCCTTTCGCGGTCGTTTCATCAATCGTTTCTTTTCGAATCGCTGGATCATAGCCATCGGAGGGATGTGTTACTCCATTTACCTGCTTCATTATGAAGTGATCTCCGCAGTCGGGAGACTCACCAGGCGCCTGGGCGAGACCGCGCCTTATTGGGTCTACCTATCCGTGCAACTCGTGCTTGTCGGTGCCGCAATTGTAGTTATCTGTGGCGCTTATTTTGTCGCCATAGAAAAGCCCTGCATGCGCCGCAATTGGCCGCAGCAACTGTGGGGCTCCGGCCAGCGACTTGTCTTTGCCAAGTTTCGTTTGGCCCCTACCAGTACCACGGAGTAGCCCGCGATTACCGCTACATCACATCGCTGCGCTTCCGCAGGAAAGCCGGAATGTCGAGATCCTCCGCCTGGTAGCTGGGACCGGCGGACCGCATCGCATCGAGCGAAATCACCTCTGCTGCATGCGACGCGTTACCCGCTGCCGATTCCTGAAAAGCCACCGGAGCGGGAACTGGCTCGAAGCTCGATTCGGGCACAAATACCGGCTCGGAGTCGGCCACCGGTTCGGGCTCGCGGAAGTGATCCCGCTGGCGCGAAACTTGATTTGAAACTTCCCTAGAAACTATGACGGGATCGAAGTTCTCGTGGTGGCGCGGACGGCGCATATCGGCTTCTTTAAAGCCGGTTGCGATCACCGTGATCTTGACCGAGTCTTTCATCTTCTCGTCGAGAACGGCGCCGAAGATGATGTTGGCATCTTCGTGAGCGGCGCCCTGGATGATGGTGCAAGCCTGCTGCACCTCGGCAAGCTTCAGCGAATTCGAGCCCGTGATGTTGATGAGAATGCCGCGGGCGCCGTCGATCGCGCCCGCTTCGAGCAGCGGCGAAGCGATAGCGCGCTGCGCGGCTTCCACCGTGCGATGCTCGCCGGAAGCCGTAGCCGTGCCCATCACCGCATACCCCATGCCCGCCATGATGGCCCTTACGTCGGCAAAGTCGCGGTTGATGATGCCCGGAATGGTGATGATGTCGGAAATCCCCTGCACCCCTTGACGAAGAATATCGTCGGCAACGCGGAAGGACTCGAAGAAGCCCGCGTTCTCGGCAACGGCGAGCAATTTTTCGTTGGGGATCACGATGGTGGTATCGACCGACTCCATGAGTTCGGAAATACCGCGCTCCGCCTGCTGCATGCGGCGTTTGCCCTCAAAGGCAAAAGGCTTGGTTACCACGGCGACCGTGAGCGCGCCCATCTCGCTAGCCAGCGAGGCGATGATTGGAGCCGCGCCGGTGCCGGTACCGCCGCCGAGTCCGGCGGTGACGAAAATCATGTCGGCGCCTTCCATGGCTTCGATGAGTTTGTCTGAATCTTCGAGGGCGGCTTTGCGGCCAATCTCGGGATTCGCGCCGGCGCCGAGTCCGTTGGTCAGCTTTACTCCGAGTTGAATCTTGGTGGCGGCGTGCGACATCCGCAGAGCCTGCAAGTCGGTGTTGGCCACAATAAATTCGATGTGTTCCATGCCCGAATCAATCATGCGATTGACCGCGTTGTTGCCGCCGCCACCAACACCGATGACCTTGATGCGAGCGTCGTTGCGGGCTTCTTCGTGGAAGCAGATGCGGAGTCCGTTGTCTTCAGTCATTATCCACCTCGTAAATCAGTTCTCAGTTGCCACTTCTCTCATCTGTAAAGACGCGGCAAGCCGCTCTCTACTAGAAATCACGCGCCCTTCCTCGCAAACAGCGCTTTCATGCGCGAACCAAAGCCGGGCTCCTGCAATCCCCGGGCAAGGCGCGCACGGTGGCCGTAATATGCCATGCCCAACACCGTCGCGAATTCAGGCTCGGCTAGAAACGACGGCATCTTCGCCATGGGCGTCGGCCAGGCAAGACGCGCGGCTTTCCGCAGCACGGATTCAGCTACGTCGAGAATGCCGGGAAGGCGCGAGGCTCCGCCGCTGAGCACGAATCCGGCGATGCAGTG
Organism: Terriglobales bacterium; assembly: GCA_049512675.1. GTDB lineage: Bacteria > Acidobacteriota > Terriglobia > Terriglobales > Acidobacteriaceae > Acidiflorens. The sequence continues at coordinate 4,681 of JBEKWX010000287.1, forward strand.
TTCCAGAACGCCGGCGTGGCGCAGGTTGTCGCGCAGCAACTCAAAAAGTTCGCGCGCGCGTGGACCCAGAATCTCGCCGGCCATCCGCTGCGGCATCATGCGCGAGGGCCGGTCTCCCACCGACGACACCTCGACTTCATTGCCCTCGGGGATAAGAGTCGGGACCGCGTTGCCAAAATTCTTCTTGAGCGTCTCCGCGTCCGCCAGCCCCGTACACATGCCGACTGAGAGGTCGCTGGTGAAGTGGTCGCCGCCGACCGGGATAACGGCCGTGTGCGCCACCGCACCCTGCTGAAAAACGATCAGATCGCACGACCCAGCACCGAGATCGACGAGGCAGACGCCAAGTTCGCGTTCGTCCGACCGCAACACGGAGTCCGCGCAAGCCAGCGGCTCAAAGATGGTGTCGTCCACGTGGACACCAGCCCGGTTCACCGCGGTCACCAGATTCCGCGTCGCGCTTGAAGAGGCCGTCACAATGTGCACCCGCACTTCGAGTCGCGTGGCCATCATGCCCGTCGGATCCTGCACGCCCGGCTGATCGTCAAGAATGAACTCCTGCGGCAGCAAATGGAGGATTTCGCGATCGGCGGGCAAGGCGGATTTCCTCGCGGCCGATTTCGCGCGACCGCGCGCCGAAGGTGATGCCACCGTGGCTGTTCATTCCGCGGATGTGCGCGCCCGCAATGCCGATCAGCGCATGCTCGATCGGAATGCCGGCCACGTCTTCCGCGTGCTCCACCGCTTTTTGAATGCTGCTGACGGCCTTGTCGAGTTCGGTGATCACACCCTTGCGCAGGCCTCGCGATTCGCTGATGCCGTGCCCGCGATAACGCAATCCGTTCTCGCTCAGCTCGGCCACCAGGACTGACGTCTTGGCGCTGCCTACGTCAATCGCGGTAATGAAATTGGGCTCATGATTCGGCATAAATAACGCTCGGCATAATATTCGCTAATTCTGCGGAGTCTCCTTG
>JBEKWX010000288.1:0-5264 GCA_049512675.1 Terriglobales bacterium
CAACCACCTATCGCGACTGGACCGTCTACGAGCTTCCTCCCAATGGACAAGGAATGGCGGCACTGGAGATGCTGAACATTATGGAGACTTCTCCGGCGTCGCCCGAGGGGCCGCTCAGCGTCCGGGAGCTGCATAAGAAGATCGAAGCCATGAAGCTGGCTTACGCCGATCTGGGGCGTTACAACGCCGATCCACGATTTGCGAAGATTCCGGTGAAGGGGATGCTGTCGAAGGAGTACGCCCGGCAGCGCGCCAAACTGATCGATCCGGGCAAAGCCAACTGCGAGGTAGCGGCCGGCACGCCGCCCACGAGTGATACGACTTACCTTTCGGTGGTGGATCGTGAGGGCAACATCGTCTCGTTGATTCAGAGCAATTATGAAGCGTTCGGGTCGGGCGTTGTGGTGCGCGGCATGGGATTCGCGCTGCAAGATCGCGGAGCGCTGTTTTCGCTCGATCCCCGGTCTCCGAATGCGCTCGCTCCGCGCAAGCGGCCGTTCCACACCATCATTCCGGCTTTCATGGAGCATGGAGAGCAACACGTTGGCTTCGGGATCATGGGAGGAGCGAACCAGCCGCTGGCTCACGCGCAATTCGTTTCCAACGTGGTCGACTACGGCATGAATATCCAGGAGGCTCTCGAGAACGCCCGTTTTACGGTCAGTCCCGAGCGTGGGTGCAACATCGTGATCGAGTCGCGAGTGCCGCCCGAAGTGCGGCAAAAACTTGCCGCGATGGGGCATCAACTCGACGTGCGGCACGAATACTCCACCGCCATGGGTCGCGGGCAGGCAGTCATGCACGACTCAAGAACCGCTGTAAACTACGGAGCTTCTGACGCGCGCGCCGATGGCGCTGCCGAGCCCGAGTCCCCACCGATGCAGTGATGGAATGATGCCATCGGGCAGCCGCCCGAAGTCGTGGCTCACCAAAGTCGCGAGGCATGCCGACCGTTTGTTCGCGCTGGGTCGCGGATGATCTCACCTGAGTTTGATCCCCTAATCGCAGGCTCAGTCTAAGAGTCTTTAATGAGTTTTCTCTGAGATTGCTGTGCAGAAGCGCGGCCCTTAACGTGCCCAGCAAAGACCGCTACTCCGGCCAGCGAAGAAGCGTTTGCAAGCTCTGCGCCCGGCGACGTATCGAAAGCAGCACAGGAAAATCGAAAGAAATTTGAGAACGACGAAACAGAACTGCAAGCAGCATTTGGAGTGGGCCCAATCCGGTTGACAAAGTCTAAAGTTCCGCTCCGCAAAGCCGATCAGAGCAGCATGCCAGTAACTCTTGACCAAGGCGAAGGGCGGTGCGTTATCCGCCTGGATGGCGAGATCAATATCGGTTCTGCAGCGGAACTGAAGGAGCTTCTGCTCCAGGCACTGGCATCCGGTAGAGAGCTGCGCATAGACCTGGAACACGCGACCGAACTGGACGTGACCGCCTTGCAGTTGCTCTGGGCGGCCGAGCGCGAAGCCAGAGGGTCCAGCCGGGGATTCACGCTTGCGGGGCAGGTTCCCGGGGAAATCTCGGTAGCCATGGGCGATGCCGGCTTGGAGACGTTTCCGGCCGGGGTGGAGGGGAAGTAGGTCAACGCGGTGGGTGGTTGTCGAAAGCGCAGAAGAGCAGATGCTAGACAAAGACAAATTCAAGCAAGCCTTCCTCGAAGAAGCTCGCGAGATCCTCGTCGAGTTGGAGTCCTCGCTCCTGGCGCTTAACGACAATCGTGGCGACAACGAACTTGTGGGACGAGCCTTCCGCGCCTTGCACACCATCAAGGGCTCCGGGGCGATGTTCGGCTTTGACGAACTGGCCGCGTTCAGTCACAACCTGGAAAACGCCTTCGACGAAGTTCGCAACGGACGACTCGAGGTTACGTCCGAGCTCATTAACCTTTCCTTAGCGGCGCTCGACCAAATCAAAGCGATGCTCGACGAGGCCGCCGGCGGGGCTGGCGCAAGCGGCGCCGCCTCCGGGGAGATCTTGGCCAAGTTGCGGCAGCTGACCGGGAAGCCTGAAACCCACGCCGCTGAGGCGGCGCCATCGCCTCCGTCGGCTCCTCCCACGGCCACGAGTGGCGTAACTCGCGACTGGCAAATCCGCTTTTGCCCGGGGGCCGATCTAATGCGTGCGGGCGCCAATCCGCTGCTGCTGTTACGCGAACTGAAGCAGCTGGGAAGCCTTCGGATCAAGGCCAGCATGGCAGCGATTCCGCCGCTCGGCGAATTGGACCCCGAGCGCTGCTACATAAGCTGGGACATGACCCTGAGCACCTCTGCCCCGCGCGAGGCGATCTCCGATGTCTTCATCTTCGTGGCGGATAGTTGTGAGCTGACGATTGAGCCCGGTACCGAGCCGGCTGCGGGCCCGGCCTCGAGCACCGCCGCCGTGAAGTCGAAGACGCCCAAACCGAAATTCCCTCCCTGGGGACGGCGCGCCTCCGACACGCCTGACAACGCTTCGAGCATTCGCGTTCCCGCCGCCAAGCTCGACCAGTTCGTCAATCTGGTGGGCGAGTTGGTTACGGTGCAGGCAAGATTGGTCGAGATCGCCGCGCGCCGCGAAGATCCGGACGTGGTGGCGGTGTCCGAAGAAATCGAGCGCCTGACATCAGCCTTGCGCGAGAACTCGATCAGCATCCGCATGCTGCCGATTCGAGCTACCTTCGAACGGTTCCGCAGGCTGGTCCACGACCTGGCGCGGGACTTGCACAAAGAGGTCGAACTCACCATTGAGGGCGCCGATACCGAACTGGACAAGAGCGTGATCGACCAGTTGAACGATCCGCTGATGCATCTCATCCGCAACAGCATGGATCACGGCATCGAGCCGCCCGAGATCCGCCTCGCCGCCTCGAAACGCCCGAGCGCCACCATCCACCTTTCCGCGCGGCACTCGGGCGACAGCGTCCTGATCTCGGTCGCGGACGACGGGGGCGGCATCGATGCCGAGGCCGTCCGTAACCGTGCCATCGAAAAAGGCCTGGTGGCCGCGGATGCCCAGCTTACGGAGGCGCAAGTCTTCTCTCTCATACTGGCGCCCGGCTTTTCCACCGCGCGGCAGGTGACTGATGTTTCCGGCCGGGGAGTGGGGATGGACGTGGTCCGGCGCAGCGTGGAGGCCCTGCGCGGAACCATCGACATCGCCAGTAAGTGCGGCACGGGAACCAGCGTCACCCTCCGCCTCCCGCTGACCCTGGCGATCATCGACGGACTCCTGGTGCGGGTCGGGCATGCCTATTTTGTGCTGCCGCTGGCCGCCACTCTCGAATGCATCGAGCTGACGCGGCAGGACATCGAGCGCGACAACGGCAAGCACGTGGCCAACGTGCGCGGGGAGATCATTCCCTATATCCGCCTCCGGGAATACTTCAAGATGAAGACGGAACCGCCGGAGCGCGAACAGATTATGGTGGCCGAAACCGAAGACGGGCGCTACGGCTTCGTCGTCGACCAGGTGCTCGGGGACCACCAGACGGTGATCAAGAATTTGGGCCGGTTTTACCGGCACGTCCACCTCGTATCCGGCGCCACCATTCTCGGCAACGGAACCGTGGCGCTAATCCTCGATCCGCATCGCCTGGTCCGGGAAGCGATCCGGACCATGTCCATCGGCACACGGCCGCTCGGCAAACGCGCCCATGTCCGCGCGGCGCCGCGGCCGCGCCCAGCAGGGCCGGGTCAAGTATGGCCGAACAAAGTATGGCTGCGCCCAACCTAGCCGCGCCCAGCGTGGCGGCGGAAACCATGGCTTCGAATTGAACTGCTTCGGGAAATTTCGTCGGTGCTGGGGAGAACGCCAGCGCTATTCAACAACGGTCGAACCAACTGCGTCTCGTTACTTGAAAGGTCTTGCTTGAAGGCGGCAGATCAACGGGGGAACGAGTTTAAACCAAAGGAGCTAAAAGGTATGCCAACCAAAGTTGTACAGGAAAGCCGAAGGTCGCATGGCGCCGGTGAGCGGAACGGCGGAAACGGACACGGTGACCGCGACCGGGTGAGCAGCGCACAAAAGGCAGAGGACGGCAAAGTGACGCTCGTCTCGCAGGAGATTATGCGCCTGGTAGACGCATCGCGGGATGGCCGTCTCACCGAGCGCGGCAGGGTTGACCAGTTTGACGGGGTCTATCGCGAAATCGTGCAGGGCATCAACGAAATGCTGGACGCCATCCTGCTGCCGATCGGGGAGGGAAACCGCATTCTCGCCCAGATCTCCAGCGGCAAGATCGACGAACTGATTGCCCAGACCTATAAGGGCGACCACGAGAAGATGAAGCAGGCGGTCAACAACGTCGCGGCCGTGGTGCAAGGCCTGCAGAAGGAACTGGTGCGCCTAGTCGACGCTTCGAAGGAAGGGCAACTCTCCGACCGCGGCAAGCCGGAGCAGTTCCAAGGTGCGTACGCCGAGATTGTGCGCGGCGTCAACACCATGCTGGATGCCATCCTCTTACCCATCGGGGAAGGCAATCGCATTCTGGCCCAGATCTCGAACGGCAAAATCGACGAACTGATTGCCCATATTTACAAGGGCGACCACGAGAAGATGAAGCAGGCGGTCAACAATGTCGCGGTCGTGGTGCAGAGCCTGCACAACGAACTGACCCGCTTAACGGATGCTTCGAACGCCGGGAAGTTGTCCGAGCGTGGCAAGCCGGATCAGTTCCGCGGCGCCTATGCCGAGATCGTGCGCGGCGTGAATTCGATCCTCGACGCCGTGATCACTCCGCTCAACTTCACCGCCGGGTACATCGATCGCATCAGCAAGGGTGATATTCCGCCGGCGATCACGGACACCTATCATGGCGATTTCAACCTGATCAAGGACAATCTGAACACGCTCATCGTGGCCATGAACGATATCACCAATGCCGCCGATGAGATGGCGAACGGCAACCTGACCGTGGTTCTGCGGGAACGGTCGCCGCAGGACAAGCTCATGCAGGCGCTCAGTGCGATGGTGAGCGGCATCACGCGGGTAGTGTCGGACATTCGCTCCATCGCCGGCGAGGTGGCGTCGGCCAGTCAGTCCATCAGCACGGCTTCGACTGAGGTGTCGAAGGGCGCGACTTCCCAGGCCGCCTCGGCGGAGGAAGCTTCGTCCTCGATGGAGGAGATGGTCTCGAACATCAAGCAGAACGCGGACAGCGCCCAGCAAACCGACAAGATCGCCAACAAGTCGGCCACGGACGCGCAGGAAAGCGGCAAGTCGGTGGTGGAGGCGGTGGCGGCGATGAAGGAGATCGCCACCAAGGTCTCGATCATTGAGGAGATCGC
>JBEKWX010000289.1:0-5261 GCA_049512675.1 Terriglobales bacterium
CTGAACTGGTTGCTGGTGTACAAGAAGTGGCCGGGAGATGTGGTGCGCGCATTCAACACCAGCGGCAGGATCGACCGCATCGCCGCCAAGTTTGGTCGCCAGCTGCGCGAGACCTCGATCGGCTTCAAGTACATTGCCGACCTCATGATGGAGCATGAAATTCTGATCGGCGGAGAAGAATCGGGCGGCATCGGGTACGGCCGCTTTCTCCCGGAACGCGATGGCATTCTCAACGCGCTCCTGCTGGCGAATGTCATGGCGGAAGAAAGGAAGCCGCTCGGCGGGTTGGTCGCCGACCTGCAGCGCGATTTCGGCGCGCACTACTACGGCCGGCGCGATCTGCACATTTCTGACGAACTCAAGGCGAGCGCCATCCGCCGAGCCGCCGATCCGCAGACCACGAATCTCGGAGCATATTCCATCCTGCGCAAGGAGAATCGCGACGGCGTGAAGTTTTTCCTCGACGCTCCCAAGCACGGCAACGGCGCCGACGCCTGGGTATTGTTTCGGCCCTCCGGTACCGAGAACATGCTGCGTTGCTATGTTGAAGCGGCCACGCCCGAACTGGTCGAAGAAATCCTCGACGCCGGCGAAAAATTCGCGCGGCAGGCTTGACCGCGATTCTTTTCACTCCATCGTTCTTAATTGAAGGGTCAACAACTGAGAGCTGAGAGCTGTCAGCTGAGAGCTAACGTTTCCCAGCACTTTCGCGTTCTGCCCAGCCGCCGAACACGATAGGATAGTGACAACACCTCAGCATGATCGACGCCAAGGAAGCCGCACCGGTTCTCGCCGATTCTCCGGAATCGCGCCGCTACAACCGCACCAAGCGCTGGTTGGGCGTCGCCGATTTCGCGATCGGCTTGGGGCTGCTCATTATGCTCCTGGCCACCGGCTGGACCGGGACGCTCCGCGATCTGGCGGAGCGTGGCGCTTCGCAGAATTACTCGTTCGCCGTTTTCCTTTACGTCCTGATGCTGCTGCTGATCAGCAAGGTGCTGGGAACTCCGCTCGACTACTACGGTTTCCGGCTCGAGCACCGCTATAACCTTTCCAACCAGAGACTCCGCTCCTGGCTCTGGGACGAGTGCAAGAGCTTTCTGATCGGCCTGGTCATGGCCACGATCGTGGTCGAACTGCTCTACACGCTGATGCGCCAGACCCCGCAGCACTGGTGGGTGATCGCATGGGTTGTTTTCCTCGGACTCTTTGTATTGCTCGCCCAACTCGCGCCGGTTGTGCTTTTTCCAATTTTTTACAAGTTCGAGCCGCTCGAAAACGACGAACTCAAGCGCCGCCTGATCGTTCTGAGCGAACGCGCCGGTACCCGCGTGCGTGGTGTCTATAAGTGGCATCTCTCCGAGAAAAGTAAGAAGGCCAACGCCGCTCTGACCGGACTCGGCGCGACTCGCCGCATCATTCTCGCCGATACCCTGCTCGACAACTATTCCGAGGACGAAATTGAAGCCGTGCTCGCGCACGAACTCGGGCACCAGGTTCACCGCCACATTCTGAAGAGTATTTTCATGCAGGCGGGAATCACGTTCTTCGGCTTCTGGCTGGCCAACGAAGTTCTGCGCTACGCCGTGGAGCGCCGCAACATGTTCGAGACCATGCACGATTTCGCCAATCTGCCGTTACTGATCCTGGTCTCCACCGTACTATCGTTCTTGCTGATGCCCGCGCTCAACGCCTACTCGCGCTTCAACGAGCGCCAGGCCGACCGCTATTGCTTCGAGTCTGTGGCCAGCGTCGAACCCTTCATTTCGTCGATGAATAAGCTGGCCGAGCAGAATCTCGCCGAAAAAACGCCCGCCCGCTGGGTCGAGTGGTTGCTCCACTCGCATCCTGCGATCGCCAAGCGAGTCGCCGCCGCCGAAGCCTGGGCAAAGACGCACTGACCGTTGTGCTTGCTTTTGGGTGGCGCAGCGATCTTGGGTGGCGCAGCGCTTCAGCGCTGCGGTAACTGCACTATTTTGTTTGCGGCTTTAGCCGCTGGGGTCGCGCACCCGCTCCGCAGAATCGCCTCCACTCTTCGCACATCCTCTTCGGTGTCCACGCCAACCGTGTCAAACGGCGTTTCCGCCACGTAAATCGGAACCCCGTTCTCCAGAAAGCGCAACTGCTCCAGCCGCTCGCTGCGCTCCAGCAGCGACTCCGGCCAGCGCACGAACTTATCCAGCGCGTCCTTGCGATAGCCATAGAACCCAAGATGTTTGTAGTATCGCGGCCGCACGCCATCGCGATCATGCGGAATTGTAGCCCGCGAAAAATACAGCGCCCGCCCGGTCGCGTCCGTAACCACCTTCACCGCGCTCGGATTGTCGACGTCAACCTCCGCCGCCGGTGTCTTCAGCGTCCCCACCTCGACCCCAGCTCCTTGCATAACCGCGATCAAGCTCTCGATATGCTCGGGCCGAGTCAGCGGCTCATCGCCCTGGACATTTAAATAAACATCTGCCGAAATCGCGTTTGCGATCTCATGGATCCGCTCCGTTCCCGACCGATGCGCCGCCGAGGTCATGCGCGCGACAAAGCCTTGCGCTTCACAGAACCGCATGATTTCATCCGAATCCGTCGCGACAATAACTTGATCGACCGACGAACACCGCCCCACTCCCTGATACACCCAAGCCAGCAACGGAACGCCAGCGATCTCACGCAGCATCTTGCGGGGAAGGCGCGTCGAAGCCAGCCGCGCCGGAATCACAGCGATGACTTTCATGCGCCCAGTTTCGCATGGAGCCATGCGGTTTGACACTCTATTCCATCGCGTATCGCTGAGAGTAGCGCCGCCGTCTCGGCGGCTGTCCGGCGGGCGTCCTCGCCCGCCGCGCCGAGGCCAAGACGCCCTCGGGACAGCCGGCAAGATGCCGGCGCTACTCGTTTTCCACGCCGTCTAGTGAATGGAATCCACGAAACCGGCGGGAGTTCCGCATTTGGCTCTGGGGGCACTGGTTTGCGGCGGTCGGCCAAAGAGAATCCTGCCCCTGATTCGAATTTCAAGTTATCATTCCAGAGAGACTGGCGCTTGCCGCCGACTGTGACCTCGGGAGCAGGACAGATCATTGGGGGGAAGGATGGCCATCAACTTTGTACAGACACGTGACGGAAGCGGCGACTCCATACGCTTGCAACCCATGGAACGCTTAAAAGTATATCTGTTCGGCGTAACCGTATTGTTCGCAGCCTTTGGGATGGGTGAGGCGGTCTATCGGCTTTTGTTTTCAGAGTTCGACGGCGCAACCGATCGCATTCCGGTTGAGGTGCTGTTTGGTTTGGTATTTGCCTGGCTTGCCACTAAGTTCGTGGGCGGCGTTTACAGAAATCGCAAGGAGAGAAGCGCGAGACTTAACTTCATTTGGGCTCGGAATCATCACATAAGAGGTGCGGTGGAAGGAATCACTACGGTGGCCCACCCATTGAAAAACCAGCAATCGATCAGGGTGATCCGCGAAGAAGTCGATAGGATCGAGTGGGCGCTTAAGGAAATCCTGCCGGGCTAAGCTTCTCGGGCAAACTGGCCCCGGCGCTTCGTTGAAAACCGTCCAACCGGACCTCGCTCAGACGCACCGGCTTCGATTTCTCCGAGTAGTGCTTAGTATCCGTAGCGCGCAGCCGATGCGACTTTCTGCACGCCCGTGACGCGACTCGGTTTGATAGAATCGAACGCGTAAACATACCGTGGCGGTGTAGCTCAGGTGGTTAGAGCGACGGTCTCATAATCCGTAGGTCGTTGGTTCGAGTCCAACCGCCGCCACCATTCCAAAGTCCTTTGGAATGAGTGCGTTACCAGACCCCAGTCAATTTTGTACACGGTTTTGTCCCAGTGCTGGGGCGAGGGTTTCCAGTCTTCAACGGCCCTTGAGTATTGGACTCTGAACGGAAGAAGAGTCCGATGACCATCACGCCTTATCGCAGGCATAGCGCCAGTTGCCCGCACAAATCCAGGCGAGGATTCAAGGGATGCCGTTGCCCCATGTGGCTCGAACGCTGGCATAATGGCGAGTCTATCCGCAAATCCGCAAAGACCCGCTCGTGGGAGCAGGCTCAGAGGCTAGCCCGGGCCGAAGAGGAAAGATATGAGCAGGCTGTGTTGGGCGAGAAGCCCAAGCCCACGGCGGTGACGGTAGAGGAAGCTGCCAATTCGTTCATGGACGCCAAGACGGGGGAGGGTCTGGATAGCGATACTTTGCAGAAGCATCGCAGGATGACGACTCTGTTCTTGGGCTACTGCCATCGCAAGAATCTGCTCTTCATTCGGGATGTGACCCTACCGCATCTGACGGCCCACCGGGCAGAGTGGGAGCAAAATTTCAAGAGCAAGCTTTCTCGGCGAAACAACCAAGGCAGGCTGAAGGAATTCTTTCGCTATTGCCGCAAGTCGGGATGGATTAACAACAGCCCGGCTGAAGATTTGGGCAAGATCAGAATAAGGAAGAACGAGCAGGTTAGAACCGACCCGTTTTCGCCGGAGGAGATGCAGCGCACGTTGTCCGCCATAGAGCCAGCTTTTGAGACGGACTACACTCGCCGCCGAATGCGTGCCTTGATTCTGGCGCAACGCTACGCGGGATTGTCGATTGAGGACGCAATCATCCTTCCCCGTGCTGGAATAGTTGAGGAGAAAATCAATTATCGGGTGATCACGGATCGCAAAAAGACCGGAGCGCACATCGACAACGTGATTCCCTCATGGGTGGGACGTGAGCTACTGGCGGCCCCCAATGCCAACCCCAATTACCTTTTGTGGAGCGGCGAGGGCGACTCGTCCTCCTCCGTCAAGCATTTTCAGAAATTGTTCAAAAAACTGTTTACCGTCGCCGGAGTTCCAAATGGACAACGGAGCGCAAGTCTGCGTTCGGAACCAGACTCGACAATATCTCTCACACCGATGGAGATCGCAACGGAGATGGCGCGGCTAGTGCTCGAAATGCGCGATGGCAGCCGGAACGAAAAGCGACGGAAGCAAAGACTGGAAATGCTTGCTGAGCAATTCTTGCGAATCACCGGGCAGGATGGGGAGAGAAATTCGCTTGCAAATCCGCGTCATGCAGGAAGCGAGCCCTCCTACACTATGTAATTGCGGGCGGTCTCGTGAAGCTTCTAGCAAAAATGCACAGCGGAGGCGGAAATGGAGCTAGCAGCCCGTGTCTAAAGTCCGGTTAGCTTGATCTTCGGGTAGCGCAATCTGTCGGAGTGCCGCGACGGTTGGGTACATCGCTTCTTTCTGGAGCGATAGCCCCATATGCTCCGTTCCT
>JBEKWX010000290.1:0-5234 GCA_049512675.1 Terriglobales bacterium
TGCCGCAGTGCATGCATTACGTTCGCATTCTGCCGCATCGCAAGATCCAGAAGGACGCGTTGCGTGGCAAACAGACTCTGCACGCCCTGCTGCGCCCAACCCGATAGTACGGAAACAAACGATGACTCTCCGTGATGAGCCCGGGGGGTCTCGGTCTTTGTGGCTGCTGGCATATAAAACCTCCAAAATTGCTGCATTGCAGCATTCGAGTTAAATATACGAGCCACCTTGACTTGTGTCAAGATATATTTGTTCGTTTGTGCATCGCAACATAGGCGGGATCAAAATGAAGCCTTCCACCGTGGTCATCAAGAAATACGGCAACCGCCGGCTGTACGACACCGCCGGCAGCCGCTATGTGAATCTGGACGATATTGCCGCCCTCATCCGCGAAGGTACGGACCTCAAGGTCGTGGACGCGAAAACCGGCCACGACCTTACCCGCGTCACCCTCACCCAAATCATCACCGAAGATGCCAAGGGAAAGCCGACCGGCCTGCCACTGGACCTGCTGCGCCAGCTCATCATGGCCTCCGACGAAGTCCGGCAGGAGTTCGTTATGTGGTATTTGAAATCCGCGTTTGACACTTACCAGAAGATGCAGGACGCGGTGCAAAGCCGCTTAGGCGAAGTCCAGTCCGCCATCCTGTCGCCGGTGGACATGATGAAGAAGTTTCTGGGTACGACACCATCTCCGCCCCAGGCCCAGGCCGACCCGGAACTCGATGGCCTGTGCAAGCGCGTGGCGGAACTGGAGGCGCGCCTGAAGAAGGGCGGCCAAACGAAACGACGGAAGCTCGCGAAGCGCTAGAAATGTCTGGTGAACGTTGCCTTCTCCCCAGCCCTATGACTCGAAGATGCTATGGAGCTCTAAGTAACGCAGAGGTATAATTTTTTGTTAAAGCATCTGCCCGCTAAGTGCACGCGGCGTGAAGGTGGATGCCGGGCAGAGCCAGGACGAAATTGCGCAAACAGAAAAAAGCAACCCGTCCATCGAAGCTCAGGTCTCGCAAGCGATCACCCCAACCTCACTCGGAATTTGACACTTCCATGTGGACCGAAGCGCTCTTCGGAGCTGAGGTCCTGCTGCTGCATGCGACCCCGGTTTACTACGGCTTTGGTGTGCCGCGCGGCGATAACTCCGGCGTCGTTATCATCCCTGGTTTTCTCGGCACCGATCTTTATCTGACGGAACTCTACGGCTGGCTGGAACGCATCGGCTACCGCCCGTATTTTTCCGGCATCGGCATCAACGCCGACTGCCCCAACCTCCTGGTCCAGCGCCATGTAAGCGCGACGATAAAAAGAGCGCTGGACGAGACCGGCCGCAAAATTCACTTAATCGGCCATAGCCTGGGAGGCGTGATCGCGCGCTCGATTGCAGGCGAGCGGCCCAAAGACATCGCCTCCGTCATCACCCTGGTTTCGCCCATTCGTGGCACTATGATGAATCGCACCGTTGTCCATGCCGCCGAAGCCATTCGCTTGCGCATCCTGGAGGAGCATGGCACTGGCGTGCTGCCCCGCTGTTACACCGGGCGCTGCACCTGCGATTTCATTGATTCGCTGCGGCGCAAGGTCCCGGACTCCATGCTCCAGACCGCGATTTACACCCGCCACGACGGCATCGTGGACTGGCGCTATTGCATGACCAGGAAGCCCGGCAATGACTTTGAAGTTCTGGGTACTCACATCGGAATGGCATTTAACGCGGCGGCGTACTCCATCGTGGCCGAGCGTTTGGCGCTGGCTCATTCAACGCCATAATAATGATGTCGCCGAGCATTGGTTCCCACTAATGTGGAAACGCATTGTTTTGCTCCTACCTCTGCTCTCGGCTGCGCTGGCACCGGCGCACGATAAGCCCGAGAACTGGCTTCAAGTCCGCAGTCAGCATTTCACCGTGGTGACAAACGCCAACGAGAAGACGGGACGGCGCATTGCGGACCAGTTTGAGCGCATGCGCTCGGTTTTTCATGCGGCGTTTCCGCGCCTGTCCATCGATACCGGCTCGCCCATAATCGTGCTGGCCATCAAGGACGAGAAAGACTTCCGCGCGCTCGAGCCGCAAGCGTATCTGGCAAAAGGGCAACTCAAGTTGGGCGGACTCTTTCTGCGAGCGCCGGACAGGAACTATGTTCTCATGCGGGTGGACGCCGAGGGCGAACACCCTTACGCGGTGGTTTATCACGAATACACGCACTTTCTTCTCAGTAAGGCGGCAGAATGGCTGCCCTTGTGGCTGAATGAGGGGCTGGCGGAGTTTTACGAGAATATGGACATCCATGAGAAGGACGTCGCTCTGGGCCAGGCGAGTCCGGAGAACCTCCTGTGGCTGCGCCAGAACCGGCTGCTGCCGCTGGCCACTCTGTTCGCCGTGGACAGCGGTTCGCCCTACTACCACGAGGAAAACAAAGGCTCCATCTTCTATGCGGAGTCGTGGGCGCTGACTCACTATCTGGAAATAAAGGACTATCGGGAAAAGACACACCGCGTGACCGACTACGCGGAACTGCTGGTACAGAAGGTGGACCCGGTGACCGCGGCTACGCGAGCGTTCGGCGATCTCAAGCAACTGCAATCGAATCTGGAAGGCTACATTCGTCAAGCAAGCTTCAGCTATTTTAAGATGTCGACCGCGACCGACGTGGACGACACCGCATTCAAGGAGCAAGCCTTGACTGAGACGCAGGCCGATGCGGTACGGGCGGATTTCCTGGCTTACAACGGGCGAGTGGCCGATGCCCGGCCGCTTCTCGACCATGTGCTGCACGAAGACCCGCAGAATGTTTCCGCGCACGAAACCATGGGGTTTCTGGAATTTCGCGCAGGGCACTTGGACGAAGCGCGGAAGTGGTACGAACAGGCGGTGAAACTCGACTCGCAGAGTTACCTTGCCCACTATTATTTTGCTGCAATCTCGATGAACGCTGGGGCCAATCGTGGCGATGACGCCCAGGTGGAGAGCAGTTTACGCGCCGCCATCAAGCTCAACCCGTCGTTTGCTGCGGCCTTTGATCGCTTGGCGGCCTTCGAGCTCAAGCGGCACCGAGATCTTGACGAGGCATATATGATGGCGCTCACGGCGGTGCAACTGGACCCCGGGAATGTCGGCTATCGCGTAAACGCGGCCAGCGTGCTTATGCAGATGGACCGAGGCACAGATGCAGTAACCGTGCTCCGTGGCGCTTTGCGAGTGGCCAAGACTCAGTGGGAGATAGCGATGGTCAAGAATTATCTTACGTACGCGGAGCAGCACGTGAACGCGCGGGATCGCCAGGCGGAAGAACTGAAAGCCAACGTACAGGCTGCCGCGTCCGCAGGCGAGGGGAGCGCCAATGCTGAAACGCCCGAGGAAGAGCTTCCGAAGGGTCCACGCCGTTTCATGGTCGGCACACTGCAGGACGTGCATTGCCACGGTCCGGGCATTGAGCTAACGGTCGCTGCTAGAGGGCAGACCATGGCGCTGCATCGGGGCAACTACCACAAGATTAAGTTGACGGTTCTCGGTTTCACGCCAATAGTGGACCTCAGTCCCTGCAGGGATTTAGAGGGTGTACGGGCAAAGGTTGAGTATGTTGAGTCCCCCGCCATGCCCGCGACGGCCTACGTCGTTGCTATTGAGCTCCACAAGTGAGCAAAAGGCGAGTTCTGGAGCCAGTCCGCTGCGGTGCAGTCATCCACGACTCCAGAGTGAATCCTTATTAGTATCCCCACGTCCTGAACTAGTACTTCCACATCATGATTTCGCTTCCACTCCGCTCGAAATGAACTTCGTCCATGAGTTGGCGGATCAGGTAAACCCCGCGTCCGTGGTCGGCATACAGGTTCTCATTCCCCTTTGGATCGGGCTGGAGCTCGGGGCTGAACCCTGGTCCGGGATCGGTCACGATAATTACGATTCGGCCCTGCGGATCCGACTTCAGACGGCACCGGATCTGTTTTGACCGGTCATTACCACATCCATGTACAACGGCAT
This sequence comes from Terriglobales bacterium, assembly GCA_049512675.1. GTDB lineage: Bacteria > Acidobacteriota > Terriglobia > Terriglobales > Acidobacteriaceae > Acidiflorens. The sequence continues at coordinate 3,980 of JBEKWX010000290.1, forward strand.
TGGCCAAGGCCTCCTGAACTGCCAACGCAACCTCAAAGCGCTTCTGTTCCGGTACCTCCAACCGCTCCAGGGTTTCAGATATGGAGTCGACGACCGCAGCGACGGCCTCGGCATCCGCCGGCATGTTGACGTCGAGCAATTCAGATAATGCCTTGTTTTCTGTACCACCGCTAAATTCAGCCGACATGGAGACTCATTTCGTCCTCGAATCCGGCGAGAGGGATGGGCAATTTAAGCAAAGGAGTCCACCGCCGCGTCGTCGTTATCGAAAATCTCGAACAAGTTGAGAACACCCACCAGACGCAAAGTCTGTATTGCGTATTTATTTGGTTGCACCAGCTTGATGTTGCCGCCGAGCTGCTTGGTGGAAGCCATAAAGCGCACCAGCAAGCCAATGCCGCTGGAATCGATCATGGGCACTTCGGCCAGGTTGAGCACAATGCGAGTGTCGCCGGCGCTCACTGCCTCCTGGATGGCCTGGCGCAAGCCGTCCACGGGCTGGCCCATCCGGAGAGGTCCCCGGAGCTGAACAACCTGTACTTGCGAGCGCTTACGGACGTTGATATCCAAACTATCCTCCGCCGAGACCACGGTCCGCCCCGAATCATAAAACTGAAGATTCTGAGCGCATCCCAAGTTACGGGAAGCGACCGGGTTTTGCAAGCACGCGAAGGTAGGGGCATAAATATTTCATCCTGGACGGTCGAAAAATTTGACATAATCGTTAATACCCCAAGGGAGGGACCATGCGCACGGCGAGTCCCCGCAGTGACACGGCCCGTTTCGCGGTCGTGATCGTGACCACCGACGAACGGGTGAGTCCGGAAGCCGAGACCTACCTCGCTCCCGACTATGACCTTCGCATGCTTCAGACTTGGGATGAATTGCTGGCCCTGATCAAGCGGGAGCCTCCGGATTCCATATTCCTGGATATCGACACGATCGGAGAGCATAGCAAGGACGGAATCGCCGCCCTGGCTGAGGTGCGCGCCCTGGGACCGGATTTGGTGCTCGTGGGGTTGACGCGCTCGAACAGCCGCAACCTGCGTCTGCAGGCGGTCGCTGCCACGGTCGATGAATATTTTGTGGCGCCCATCAACTTCGAGGAAGTACGGGGCGTACTGCGCCGGGCACTGGAGAAGCGGACACTGGAGATCGAGTGCCGCCAACGGCAAAGCGAGCAGACCCAGCAGGAGTCATTCTGCGACCTGATCGGCGGCAGCGAGTCCATGCGGAACGTCTACGACGCGATTAG
>JBEKWX010000291.1:0-5204 GCA_049512675.1 Terriglobales bacterium
ACCGAGCTCATGAACAGTTGTTGCGGATCCAGTTCCCGCACGCTCACACCCAGCCGCGGCAGATGCACCACTCGCAGCCAGTGATCCGCCGCCGTTTCCAGTCCAGCTCGCACCGTGAACGCTTCTACCTCCAGCAGTGCCACCGCAGCGGTCGCCGTACCCACCGTCTCCCACAAGCCCCAGCGATACGCCGCCGCCGCCATCACGAACACGAAGAACAAAAAGAATGGTCCCGACTGCGCCGTCGCGAACAAGGAAATCAGCACCGGCCAGAGGATGTCCACCGCGTGCACGACCAGACGAAAAGCGTTTGTCGACTGCGGCCGGAAGCGCACCAGTAACATCACCACCACCGCATGCACGAAGTACACCAGCAACAGCCAGTACAACCAGGGCGAATAGACTAGGCCGCGTACGGGCTGAATCCAAAGGGTAAGCACCGCCACAATCGTCAGTGCCACCCGGGCCGACGCCAGCCAGCGCTCCGTGCGCCGGATTTCGCCCGTGCTGAGCGGCACCCGGAAGCGCCATAGATCACGGTATCGAGGGATCATCCAGGACACGGGACTCTCGTAGGTCGCTAAGCGCCTAATCCTAAAGTTAAGCGCCTAATTCTAAAGGCAATCACAGCTAAACTCCATGAGCTTCTCACGGTAGAGAGGGGGCTTGCCCCGTCTCCCTGTCCGCCGGCGGGAGACGCGGCAAGCCGCGTCTCTACGGGAAATCGGGACTTCTTAGGTCTGCATCGAATCTCTACTTTCCGCAACCTGCCAGTGGTTACTCCAGTAACCTCACCAACTCCACAACAACCTCTAGAATAAACTTCGGAGAAGTCTGCCTTTGGCCGCACGCACTAAACTCTGGGTGTCTCTGCTGATCGCGTTGGTTCTCGCGCAGACGGCGGCGTCTGTGCTTATGCCCAGAAGCGGCGCTCTCACCATTGCCAGCGACCTCATCCAGGGCACCCTTCTGCTCGTTGCCACGGCCGCCTTCCTGCCCCATATCTGGCGCTGCCCGACTGCCCACGCCCGGCTCTTCTGGTTCCTCATGAGCGTGGGCATGCTCTTCTGGCTTACTTACCAGGGAATGTGGAATTACTTTGAAGTCTACAAGCGTCAGGACGTCCCTGACCCCTTCCTGGGTGATATTGTTCTGTTCCTGCATCTCGTGCCCATGATCGCCGCGCTGGCGGTGCTTCCTCATCTTCGGGAAGATGAACGGGATGAACGAATCCGCATGCTCGACTTTGCCCTCCTGCTCATCTGGTGGGTCTTCATCTATGTATACACCGTCATCCCGTGGCAGACGGTGCAGGTCGATGAGGCGGCTTATAGCGCCAATTTCAACTACGCGTATCTGACCGAAAAACTCGTGCTCCTGGGCTCGCTGGCCATCCTCGCCTACACCGCTGACGGCGGCTGGCGGCAGCTTTACGGACAGTTGCTCGGCGCCAGCGCACTCTATGCCTCCAGTTCCTATGTCGCCAACTGGGCCATCGGCCACAAGCTCTACTACAGCGGCAGCATCTACGATATCCCGCTCACCGTTTCCATAGCCTGGATGGCGGTGGCTCCCTTGCTCGCCCTCCGCCTGAATCTGTCCGACTTCAAGCCGTCGCGGCCTTTGCTCGGCGTCTGGATCACTCGCCTGAGCATGCTCGCTCTGTTCAGCCTCCTCTGGGCCGTCTTGCACTGCGAACTGGACCCGGCGCTTCCGCGTTCGGTCAAGGCCTTCCGCGTCACCGTGAGTCTTCTCACCATGGTGGTGATGGGCATCGTGGTGCTCTGGCGCCAGCGCCTGCTCCGAGACGAGCTGTCGCGGCTTCTCGAGAGGTCCCGCCGTTCTTTCGACGACCTCAAGGATTTGCAGGAAAAGCTCATTCAATCGGAGAAGCTGGCCTCGCTCGGCCAGTTGGTGGGCGGAGCCGCCCACGAGATCAACAACCCGCTCGCAGCCATGATGGGATACTCCGACCTGCTCAGCGCGTCCAGTTTGCCGCCGCTGGAACAATCGCAAGCCGCGCAAATCGGCGAGCAGGTCCGCCGCACCACCACGCTGGTTGCCAGCCTGCTCACTTTTGCCCGTCAGGCTCCGGTCAAGCTTGCCGCCCTCGACATCAACTCCGTGGTGCAAACCGCCGTCCGCCTGCTCGGTCCCCAACTGGAAGCGGAGGCCAGTTCCATCCGCCTCGAACTCGCTCCTTCGCTTCCGAACGTGCTCGCCGACTCCAACCAGATTCTCCACGTTTGCCTGCACCTTGCCGGACAGGTCGGCGCCCATCTCGATCGCGAAATAAGCTCCACCCTGTTCGTTCGCACGCACAGCCAGGGTAAGTTCGTCCTGGTAGATTTCTCCTCTTACGATCCCTCTTCGCAGCCACTCTCGTTCCCGTCGGTGTTCAACTCCCAGGGCGAGAACGGGCCTTCTACCCTTTCGCTGAGCGCCTGCTGCCGTATCCTGGAAGAACATCGCGGCCGTCTCTTGCAGCCATCGACTCCGGGCAACCCCGCTTTCCGAATGGAACTGCGGGTCGCGACAAATTCTGTAAACCTCTCGTCGTTTGGCGTGCCCAGCTGGGCCGCAGCCCGCGACAGTTCGTAAACGTTCTTCGTAATAAAGTGCATTGTCATCCTGAGCGAAGCGAAGGACCCGCTGTCTCTTGCGCCGGGAAAAAGCAGGTCCTTCGCTTCGCTCAGGATGACAAAGTGGATTTGGATTCCATTCCAGAGGCCACTTCCACCGTTCTCTTCAACTGTCCGCAAGCCGCAAAAATATCCCGCCCTCGCGGTCGCCGCACGAACGTCGGAATTCCCGCTGCCACCAGAATCCGCTGGAAAGCAAGCACCCGCTCTTGCTCCGGCGTGCAGTAGGGCAACTCCGTCCCCGGATTCAGCGCAATCAAATTTATTTTCGCCCTTATGCCCCGCACCAACTCCACCACCTCGCGCGCCTGCTCCGGAGCGTCATTCACTCCCGCCAGCAGCACATACTCAAACGTGAGCCGTTCGCGCGCGCGCAACGGAAACTCCCGGGCCGCTTTCAACAGCTCACCCAGGTTCCACTTCCGGTTCAGCGGCATCACTTCGCTGCGCAGCGCATCGTTCGATCCATTCAGCGAAATCGCCAACTTCGGGCGCACCGCCTCCTGCCCGAAATCATAAATCCGCGGCACGATCCCCGCCGTCGACACCGTCATCCTCGTCTCCGGAATCCCTGCGCCCTCCACCAGCAGCCGCACCGACTTCATGAAGTTGTCATAATTCAAGAAAGGTTCGCCCATGCCCATGAACACGATGTTGACGCGCTGCAGCGGAGGCTCAACTCCCTGCTCGCGCAGCACCGCCGTAATCTGCCCGACGATTTCTCCCGCCTCCAGATTTCGCTTGACCCCCAGCAACGCCGTGAAGCAGAACTTGCAGTTCACCGCACATCCGACCTGGCTCGATACGCAAATCGTAGCCCGGCGCCCGCTCACATGTGGTGACGGGGCGGAGCCTGCCCTGAGCGGAGCCGAAGGGCCCCGTCCCGCGGGGCGAAGCCCCGCCACCACACGTTCCGCATCGATGCCAACCTCAATCTCGTCGCCCGCTTCGCTTCCGTCGCCGATCTCTCCGCCATCTCCCTCCGGCATCCAGATTGTCTCCACCGTTTCCCCGTCGGCCAGTTCCACCAGATAACGCACGGTGCCGTCGCTCGAAACAAACTTGCGCACAATTGCCGGAAGCCCCATCCCCCAGCCTTGTTCGGCCAGACGGGCGCGATATTCGAGTGGCAGCGTCGAAACCTGATCCAGTCGCTCAATCTTTTGCCGATAGATCGCATCAAATAGTTGCTCACCCCGGTAGGCAGGCTGGCCCGACCCAAGCGCAAGGTTCGTGAGCTCCTGCAAGCTAAGTCCTAGCAGCGAGTTGGATTGGCTGGGCATTGTGCTGGTGGAGCGACGGGCGTCCCTTCGGCAAGCTCAGGGCAGGCTCGCGCGCGTCTCTGAGTGTAATCCGTAAAACACCGTCAATGGAGTTGCAGAGACTCAACCGCTCAACTTTCGAACGGAGAAGGTTATCAAGCGTGTCCTTAGCTTTCTATGTCTTTCGGGGCGGGGGCGAACCGGCGCAAAAGCGTAATGGAAAATACCAAAATGAGGATGAGCAGTCCCAACAAACCAAGCTCGGTCATGCTAGCTCGAAATATGCTCGCACCCTCGGCCGACCACGATCCACCTTTTGTGAGGGTGGCCGCTTCCAGGGTGATCACCAGGACGCGCCGAATCGAGGCAATCAGGCCCACCACAAGAAATGGTTCGGTAACCAGAAAATGCGAGTGGATGGAAATGCGCACCGTATGCAGAATCTCCACCAGCATCAGCACAACCAGCAGTTGGTCCAAAACCACCAGTGTCTGGGCGGCAATCGTCCAGTGAACGAGGCCCTCCCAGAGCATTATGCCGGCGTTGGCAATGGTCGCGAGCGCCGTTGCAAAAAGCAACACGGCAAGAACGAAATAGATAACCACTTCGGCTTTGCCCAGATAGTCGCCAAAGTGGACGCGGAGCTTCTGTTCGGCCATTTGGGGTCACTCGTAGAATCGCTGCTTCCCGCTTCTTCGTTCGCGTCTCTTCGTTCGCGCCTCTTCACTCAGGCAGAGTATGCAAAGTATAACGAAAGTCGGCTTATCGAAAAGTGAGAACGTGGGTGCGTTGCCATTTACTTAGTAACTGGCTGCAATAGCGAAATCACGTTGCCCGACGAATCGCCGTAAGTTAAACAAAAGAAAAGATGATCTCCGATCGCCGTCGCCTCGCCCCGGATTGTGGGAGAATAGTAAAAGCAACCCGCCCGGAATTTCATACGTCGGATACGAACGTCATACTAGGAAACTCATGGTAAGCAACTAATGGCAAAAGAGATCCGCAGCATTCGTCGTCAGATCCTGCCCAACGGCCTCACCGTCATCACCGAGAAGATGCCGCACATCCGCTCGGTCGCGATCGGCATCTGGCTCAAGTCCGGCTCACGCGACGAAGATTCCGAATGGAATGGCATTTCCCACTTCATCGAACACATGGTGTTCAAGGGCACGGAGACACGCTCCGCCGAGGATATCGCCCGCCAGGTCGACTCGATCGGCGGCAACATGGACGCTTTCACGGCGAAGGAATGCATCTGCTTCAACATCAAAGTCCTCGATGAGCATCTTCCGCGGGCCAT
>JBEKWX010000292.1:0-5180 GCA_049512675.1 Terriglobales bacterium
CCCGTGACAATTGCGGCAGACCACACTACGGCCTTACTCCACCCCGGCGTGACGGCGTGAAAGTGGTCGGCAAGAGAGAGCGCTATGAGAAAAGCGATGATGAACCAGCTGTAATGGAGCCCAATGGAGATGCCGGCAATGCGCCCGAGCTTGACTTGTGCCTGCACTGATCAAACCTCAGTCTTCACTTAGACTCTCCGCTAGTGCAGGGCATTATATCTCGTGTCCAGATTCATGTTCCTAAGGTCGTTTCCGCCTTCGCAGCACCTACCCAACATTTTCCGGCCTTTCTATACCACCAAGGGCAATGGCACCGGTCTCGGGCTCTCTCTCGCCCGCCGTATTGTGGAAGAACATCATGGCCGCATCGAAGTGAGCAGCGTGGTTGGAAAGGGAAGCAAGTTTGAGGTGGTGCTTCCGTTTTCGATGCCCGCGGCCGAGGTTGCAGTTTCCTAGCCGGGCATATCTATGGAAGACGTGCTGCCCTAGTCATAGTCCGGCGAGGGCGAGCGTGAGTCCTGCTTGCGGTTCGGTTGCTGTGAGGGATTGACGGAATTCGTCCAAGTTCCTGGCTCTGACGGTCGGTCCGAGGAGTCGGCTAACCGGAGATGTGGTCTTCCCAATGATCCGCTCCGCGACCTCCGCGCATCGACTAACCGAATTTTATTGCAACTACGCCTTCGTCGTGTGGCATAATACGCTCGCCTCTCCGAAAAGCAGTTCGCGCCACCTGAGGCTGCTGGCGCACGCTTTGCGGCGATTGCCCCGAATCCTGAGGTGGGTCGTGACCCAGCTACTTTGGAAGTGCCACCTGCTTTCCCTTCTGAAACTCCACAGCCCAGACTGCGAATGTCGTAATGATTGTGAAACGCCTGGGGATGAGATGCGAAAGCGATTGGAAGAGTTGAACTGGCAGACGCCGCCGCGTTTGCTTGAAAATAGGAATCAGGGAGAGGTGGTCGAGGTCTTCGATTCCAAGCCCGGCGAAGTTGTAGCAAGTCCGCCTATTTCGTTGAAGCCGGAGCAGAGGAAAACCGCTTAGAGCCCACGTGGTCCTGCCGCGAGTTGCCCAGACGCGATTCCACAAGCCATGAATGTCACGCTAGAAGATGCGCTGTCCCTGCTGAGCAAGTATGCAGAGGAACGAACTCCTGTAATTGCTGCTCTTAGGACTCCCTCATTGTCAGTTGCCAGAGTTGGAGGGACGATTTGCGTCTCCATCGTTGGAGGCGTCTTTTGTCTTCTCATCGGGAAGGAAGGCAGCGAGTCCGACCAAATCAAGTTTTGGCTTTCCGATTGCGAATTTGCATACGGCGATTTTCGTGATGAAGAATCTGCTGCACACAAGTTTGAGGGATTTCTAGTCGTAGGGTCTAAGAACGGCGACACGCTGTCGCTTTTTGAAATGAAAAGCTGAGATTCAGCACATCCAAACAGTCAGTGTTCCTCCACCCCAACGCCTCCGAGCATCCGATCACAGTCCTCAGCAACGCAACCGGGCAACGAGCCGCTCAGGAAATGGAGCCTTCAAGCGAAAATCCTTGGCGAGAAGGGATAAGGGCCATCTAAAGAGACTGGGAGCTTTCAAGACGACTTTGCATCCTCGAAGGGGTTTAACATTTGACGCAAGCGGGCAACTTCACTCCGGCCCTCGGGATTAAACTCGACTCCGTAGTGGTATCCGGTGCGACTGCGCACTTCGCTCCGCACGCGAATGGGTTTGCCTGAATAATGAGGGGTGAACTCCACTTCGACCTCATCGCCGAGTCCGAGTTCTGCATCCATCAATAGACACATGCCGCCTTCGCTCATTTCCACGCCGCGCCCATCGCGGATCAGGGTTCGGTCCGGCTTGTGGATTACGGCCCGGACAGGGACATCTATTTTGGATCGTGGCCAACGACGTTCCATGACACCAGCTTATCGGTTTCTCGCGGTTGGTTGGACGTAACGGAGGTGCAATAGTTGTGCCCGCGACCCCCCGTGTATACGGGCGGTAAGCTGGTGCAAAAGGTCCGATTCTCGTGCTGCTTTAGCGGGAATGGTTTCGCACTGTGGCACATGGCGCATTCCACTCGCACACCAAGAATCTCCTGCAGTTCTAGATGCTCTCTCTTTACGGCTCTACCTCCGTTGCTGGTGGCCAGCGCAGTTTCCCTATCGCTTTGAACTTGCTGACGGACTGTGCTCCGCGTTCGTTCCGCGCACGGGAACCGGGCTTGCGCAACGCCGTCAGTACCTTGGCGCGTGGAGCTTCGTAGATCGCCGTGGCGTCAAGGTATTCGTCTAGCAGGACCATGAGCACGGCGTCCCACTCCTTGTTAACGTCGATACGGCCAACGCGCTGTCCCAGTTTGCAGCCCGGCAACACGCAGCGGCCCTTTATCTGGAGCTTACGAAGCCGCCCGGCGCTGTCCCGCTCAGTGGCATCGTACCCGGCGTTTCGGGCCTCGGTTAGTTCAAGGCCCAGAAGGCGGTGCGCTTCGTATTCCGCGACCTCGCCCGTAACGCCCAGCGGCTTCCCGGTTAAGGCATAGTAACAGTGCGCGATCTGCTTAGCCTCGCGCCGGACTTCAAGGACCTCCAACTCCTTGTCGGTTGGCATAATCGCCTCCGGGCACAATTGTAGGCCGCCGGGCAGCGGCCACGTCGTAACCGGCATCACCGATCTGTGTGCGCCGGTCTGCGCTCTGTGATGCGCATCATTGCACAGGGGAACTCCGAGTGAAACATTGCCCCGAATAGAAAAGGAGGGAGCCGGATTTATAGAACGCGATTCGGAGCCTTCAACGTTCTTTGTAAGCTGCCAGGTTTTCATCGGCAGTCTGGGAATTGGATCAGGCCTTTTTTTGGGGCAACGGGCCGGCGTCCCTCGGGGCATTTCAACGATGCGGCCTTGATCGGGGTAGCCAACACGATTCTTAGGGAGTCGGGCATTTGCTCATCTATGCCATCGCTAGTGACGGCTTACTGAGCACAGTTTGCAAGGCCGGTACGCCGCGTGGGCGGCAATGAGCAACGGGAACGTCGTGGTCTCGAAGAGCGTTGCATGTTTCGTCCTTCGCTCAAAGGATGAAGGGATACTAGAAGCCATCTCATAAATAGTTCCTCATCAGGATGAGGATGCAACCGAACTGGAGGAAGCCGAGGAAGTTGGCCTCGTAGTACTCCCAGCGGGTGACCAGACGGCGAAAATTATGCAGCCAGGCAAACAAGCGTTCGATTTTCCAGCGCCGACAGTAGCGCCGCAGCTTGCGGCCGTCCTGGGTTTGGGGCCGACTGCGGTTGCTCTTGTGGGGCGCGATCAGTTCGATGCCGTAGTGTTGTTCGAGACGCGCATCCAGCGGGTCGCTGTCATAGGCGCGGTCGCCGATCATACATCCGGGCGTCGCCGCCGTGAAACGCTGTTCGACGGTGGCCTCGACGAGCCGGGTTTCATGAGGCGAAGCGCTTGCAATCCCCACGGCGACAGGAAGACCATGGCGGTCCGCAATTGCCATGATCTTGGTCCCTTTGCCGCGGCGTGTTGGACCAACTGCACGGCCCCCTTTTTGGCCCCGCTGAAGGAGGCGTCGATGAAGGTCTCAGCCAAGTCCAATTGCCCGCGCGCCAACCGGTCTTCGGCCAGCGTCCGCAATACCTTGACCAGCGTGCCTTCCCGCACCCAGTGCTGGAAGCGGCGGTGGCAGGTCTGGTACGGCGGAAATTTGTCTTTCGGCAGTTCGGCCCACTGGGCTCCGGTACGCAAAATCCATAGCACGCCTTCCACAACTTGGCGGGTATCGCGCCAGGGTCGTCCCCGCCGTTTGCGCGGCGTGGTGGGTTCGACCAGCGGCTTCAGCAATTCCCACCGCGCATCGGTGAGTTCCATACTCACCGATGTGCCTGTAAATCCAACTTCGCACAATTACTTAGTGCGGTTCGTATTTATGAGATAGGTTCTAGTAATTCCCGGATCTATTGTCCGACTGTTTCCGCGTGTTGGAACGGTTATTCCCACCGCTTTTCCACAGCAAATTGTGAGCTAGCGCACAAACAACCACCGAAAATTGTGCGTCAGTACACTGACGACCGCAAGGCGACGCGGTATGGTGAGCGCACCAAAGGAGGTGACAAACATGAGACCACTTCCAGTACTGCTAGAAACCGGGAGTTCTGCGGCCATTTGTTTTGCGGAGTGCGGGCATGAGAAATGCAGACGCCGTCACGCAACCGCGCGCAGCCTCTGCCGAATCTGCCAACGCTCGATCGGATATTTTACCGGCTTCTGTTTTGACCCGCAGTGGGAAGGCTACGTCCATAACTCTTGCGCGAGTCAGCTAGGCGATCTGCGGGAAGTTGACGCAGTAGCAGCTTGACCTGCGCAGGTTGGAGCGGCTCGGCTGGGGAAGAACAGGTGACCAACAAAAACCACGCAGAACTGACTTGACATCGACCGGCCTTCTCATGGAAGGCGATTACGCCAATCGAGAATGGTCACGTTTCACTTTGATCAGGGACTTCAACGCAACGCGGTCGGGGATCACAAGCGTAGAGCCATTCTGCCGGATAAGACGCTGCTTTCTGAAATCCGCGAAAACCCGGGTGACGGTCTCTCGCGAAAGTCCCATCATCTGCCCGATTTCCCCGTGGGTGAGTCTAAGCTTCAACCAGGGCTCCGCGTTGGCGGATTCTCTGTTCTTGGAGCTCCATTCCAGAAGCAGTTTCGCCAGTTTCTCGGCGGCCGAGTGTGACAGTCCCAGCCAGCGCACTTCCTTACAAGCATTGTGATATTTCTCGCTTAACTGCTCGGCCACTTTGAAACAGACCTCCACATCATCCTTCAGGAAACGAAGAAAGTCCTCGCGCTTGATGAAATTGACCTGGCAGGGATCAATCGTCTCCGCCGTCACTTCGTGAGGTTTGCCGGAGATCGTGGCGCTCAACCCCAGCACCTCCCCAGGCTCGGCAACCTTCACAATTACCGTTGTGCCGCTAGGGGAGTCGATCGCAAGCTTTGCACTGCCTTTGCAGAGCACAAAGATGCCGCGCGGCAGTTGCCCCTGGACAAACAGCACAGCCCCCCGAGGATAGGCGGTCGCGTACTTGATGCCTTCAAAAGCCTGCAACGCGGCAGGAGGCAGATCGCAGAAGCTCCTCTTAGCGCGCAGCTTGCATGTAAGACAGCTTTCTACAATCTC
>JBEKWX010000293.1:0-5167 GCA_049512675.1 Terriglobales bacterium
TGATGAACGAGGGCCAGGAATGATACGGGCGTCCGCCGACATTGACCGGATAGGTGATCGCTGCCACCCAATACTGAAGCGCATACGCCGAGATCCCGCCGACGAGTCCGCCGATCAGGACGACGAGGGGCACGCGGTTCTTGTGAAAGCCGATGGCTTCGGCAAGGCCCTCGATTGGGAACGGACTGTAAGCGTCAATCTGCTGATAGCCCGCTGCGTACGTCTTGTGAGCCGCGGCTACCAGTTCCTGTGCCGAGTCGAATTCGGCCATCAATCCATAAATCGGAGAATCAGTCGGACCATCGTTTGGATCGTAATTCGGACCATGGACGGAAGAATCGCTCACCGTTTCACCTCCGCCGCCTCGTGCACCTGCGACTCCGGCAGCAAGGTGCGCAATTCGAAGATGGAGATCATGGGCAGGATGCGTACAAACAGCCACATGGCAGTCAGGAACAAGCCAATGGTGCCAGCATAAGTCATCCAGTCCCACTTAGTCGGGTAGTACATACCCCACGAAGAAGTCAGGAAGTCGCGGCTCAAGCTGACCACGACGATAATAAAGCGCTCCAGCCACATGCCGACCAGCACAATGAACGAGATGAGCCAGAGCCAGCCGGTAGAGACGCGGAACTTCTTCAGCCAGAGAACCTGCGGGATGAAAATGTTGCAGGCAAGCAACGCAGCGTACACCAACCGATACGGACCGTGGAGCCGGTTCCAGAGCAGAAACGAATCGTACTGGTTGCCGCTGTACCAACCCATGAACGCCTCCATGCCATAGCCATAGGCGACGATGAGGCCGGTAGCCAGCATGACCTTGGCTGCGTTCTCGAGATGGCGCATGGTGATGAAGTCCTGAAGCCCGTAGATCGTGCGGATCGGAATCGCGAGACAAAGAACCATGGCGAAACCGGAATAGATAGCGCCCGCGACAAAGTACGGTGGGAAGATCGTGGTGTGCCATCCGGGAACGATGCCGATGGCGAAATCGAAGCTGACGACCGTGTGAACGGAGAGTACCAGCGGCGTAGCAAGTCCGGCGAGAAGTAAGTAGGCCGTTTCATAACGGTGCCAGTGGCGGGCGGAACCGCGCCATCCCATGGCGAGCAGTCCGTAAACGCGCTGCACCCACGGGTTCTCGGCGCGATCGCGCAAGGTGGCAAGATCGGGAATCAATCCCACAAACCAGAACACTAGCGAAATCGTGAAGTAAGTCGAAACCGCGAACACGTCCCACACCAGCGGGCTGCGAAAGTTCGGCCAGTAACGCATGGTGTTAGGATACGGAAACATCCAGTAAGCAAGCCACGGTCTTCCCATGTGAGCGAGCGGAAAGAGACCGGCGCAGGCGACGGCAAACAGCGTCATCGCTTCGGCGAAGCGGTTGATGGAGTTACGCCAGGTCTGCCGCAGTAGCGCAAGAATCGCGGAAATCAGCGTGCCCGCGTGGCCGATGCCGATCCACCACACAAAGTTGACGATGGCGAATCCCCAACCAATCGGGATGTTGATGCCCCAGATCCCGACACCTTTTAAGAACAGATACCCAAGGGCCACCATCAGCATGTTCATCATCCCGAACACGATCAGGAAGCCGAGGATCCATCCCAGTGAAATGGGGCGGCTCAGCACTATGTTGCTGATCTTCTCGGTGATGGTGGAGAAGGTGTAGCCCGGCGCGATTACCGGCACTCGCCTGTCTGTCACGGGTATTTGCGTGTTCGTAGCCATGCCTTACATGTGCTCCACTTATGCCTTTGACTCTTCCAACTTGGTTTGTAACTCTGGGTTAGGATTTCGGACTTCCGCCAGATATGTTGTGCGCGGCCGCGTGTTCAACTCACCCAACAGAGAGTAATTCCTCACCTGTCTTTTCCATTTATTTACCAGGCTGTTCGGATCGTTGAGGTTACCGAAGACGATGGCGTTGGCTGGGCAGGACTGCTGGCAAGCCGTCTGCAGATCATCGCCGACGCGAACGTCCTTACCTTCGCGCACGGAAGCAGTCTCCGCGTCAATGCGCTTCTCGTTGATGCGCTGCACGCAGTAAGTGCATTTTTCCATAACGCCGCGGCTGCGTATGGTCACGTCAGGATTGCGCATGAGCTTGAACTGCGGCGTCTTCCAGTCCTCGAAAAGCAGAAAATTAAATCTTCGCACTTTGTATGGGCAGTTATTCGAGCAATAACGCGTGCCGACGCAGCGGTTGTAGACCATGTCGTTCAGGCCTTCGCTGCTGTGAACGGTCGCCTGCACCGGACAGACCAGCTCGCAGGGCGCGTTCTCACACTGCATACAGGGCACGGGCTGGAAAAAGCCTTCGGGATTCTCTCGCGGTCCGTTGTAGTAAGTGTCCACGCGCAGCCAGTGCATATGGCGGCCTTTGAGCGTTTGTTCTTTGCCGACCACGGCGATGTTGTTTTCCGACTGGCAGGCGACGATGCAGTTATTGCATCCGACGCAGGAGTTCAGGTCGATCGCCATGCCCCACGAGTAAGTCTCTTTCGAATAACCGAAAGGCTTGTAGAGTGTAAGATCGACCGGCGGCTCGCCTTCTTTCGCGAAGTTAGGTTCCTTCTTATACTCCTCGAGGCTGCTCTCCTGCACCAGCGGGCGCTCGCTGCCGTTAGGAGTTTCCATCGTCTGATAGCCCTGTGTGCTAGCGAGGTTGTAGCTTTCGCCAGTGGGATCTAGCGATGCCCAGCTCGCAAGCCATGGATCCTGACTAGTGCGCAGCGGATAAACGTCGAAGCCAGTGCCGGTGCCGACACGGCCAGCCTTCGTGCGCCCATAGCCGAGGAAGACAGTGATCGAATTGTCGGGATGTCCGGCTTGTATCCAGACGGGGCCTTTGACTTTCTTGCCATTAAATCTGAGCTCGGCGACGTCTTTGAAATTGAGCTTGAGGCGACCGGCCATTGCTGGGCCGATCATGATGCAGTTATCCCACGTCAGCTTGGTTAGTGGCTTCGGCAACTCCTGCAACCATCCATTGTTCGCGAAGCGGCCGTCATAAATAGAGGGATCGCGCCGGAAGTTGAGCTCATATTGTGACCCGTTGGCTCCGCCTTCGATCAGTATGGATGTGTTTTTGATTCTGTTATCGATGTCGGCAACTTTCACCGTCACATTGTTTGGGGCATATGCCGTATCCGCCACCCAACCATCATGCAGCGACTTGCGCCAGAAGGCGTCGAAGTCAGCGCCACCGTGCTGCTTCAGCCAGTAGGCCTGAACAAGATCGTGCCCCGTGAGGCCAGACTGGCCAGCAAGAGTGGTGATGATTTCGTGTGCGCTCTTGCCGCCGTAGAGTGGCTCGATAAGCGGTTGAACAATGCTAACCGTGCCATCGTAGGCCCGCGCATCACTCCAGGATTCGAGATAGTGAGCTTCGGGAACGTGCCAATGGCATAGTTCGGCGGTCTCGTTGCGATGGCTTCCGAGAAATACTTTCAGGCTGACGGCATTCGATTTGAGGGCGGAGGCGAATTCAAGTTCCGCAGGCGCATCGTAAGCCGGATTGCCTCCCAGAATCAGCAGCAGGTCGACTTTTCCGGCGCGAATATCTTCGACAAGCGCGTGTAGCGACTCGCTGCGATTCACGGGATTGGCATCAACCGGTTCCGTATAGAAGACAGTCTTGCCGACATTGCCGAGGGCTGCGTTGATTGCGTGCGCGAGCGCGTGAACCACCGGCGGCTGATGATCGCCAGCAATTACTACACTCGACCCGCGGTGCGCAGCCAGATCAGCCGCAACCGCCTTATCAAACCCAGATGCCCCTCGAGACTCAGACCCACTTATCGTAATTCCGACAGCCGCCGCCAAAGTCTTGGCAAACGTCTCGACGTAGCTAGCTTGTACCGGCAGCCGATGATCCGCCTTCATCCCCGTCGAACTCGGTGTGCTCTCGACCACATACAGCCGGTTCATGTTCGCATCGGGATTGCGCCGCGCGGCGAAGTCACGCGTGTAACGAGTAGAGCCAGGGAATCCAGCGTAGAGAAAATCAGCATCAAGCGAAACAATGACATCGGCCTTGGACAAGTCGTAGCGCGTCTCGACCGGCTCGCCGAAAGCCAACTTCGCGCCTTCGTAAACATTGTCGCGGCTGATCGGCTCGTAGACGTGCCACTTCGCTTGCGGATTCGCATCTAGATAATCGCGAATCTGCGCGGCCAGCGTGGGCGAGGAAACCGTCTGCGTCAGAATGCGGACGCCGCTGCCCGCTATGCTCTTCTGCACATTCATGGGGCCGCGAACGGCTTCGAGGAACTCATTGAACGAGCGGATATCGCCCAGGTAAGTAATGTTCTGCGCCCGGTCAGGATCGTACAGATCAAGAAGCGAAGCCTGCGCGTAAATATCAGTGCCGCCCAGGCTGGCCGGGTGCTGCGGATTGCCTTCGATTTTCGTGGGACGGAAGAGATGGCTCTCGACCAAAATCGGCGAGGCGTAGCCGCTGAGCGTGAACGCGGTCGCGTAGAACATGGGGCGGCCGGGAACGACGTTCTCCGGCTGCCTTACATAGGGGACGATCTCGGTGATCGGCATCCGCGTGCAACCGGTCAAACCGGCGAGCGCCAGCGACGCGCCCATGGTCTTGAGGAAGCCGCGGCGCGAGAGGCCGTCGAGCCACTCCGAGGCGCCCTTCGGGAACTCGCGGTGCAGCATCTCCTGAAATTCTTCGCTGCCGGCCAGCTCTTCGAGGCTGCGCCAGTATTCAGGGCCGGTCGTCTCCTCGATCTGCGCCTTGGCGGTCGCGAGGTCAAGCTGTTTTCGCTTGCTCGGGCAGACGTCGGTTTTGTTGGCTCCGGCCGCTTTCATGCTGTTCTCGTCGATGCTCATCTTCGATCTTTATTTCTTCTCATCAATTCATTTTCGTCATTCGGATCTGCCGCTAGCGATGGCAGGTGTTGCAACTGGTGATGTCGTTGACCGAGCGCACCTTATATAGCTCCTTCAAAGCGTTCCCGAGCGCTTCCTGATCGGAGTATGCCTTTCCCTTAACGATGACGGGCTCGCCCGTGGAGGGCTCCTCGTAGCGCATGTTGAAAACCTGTTCGCGCGGGCGCAGATATTTTTCCGGAGCGCGGTGGCACTCGAGGCAGAATTCCATCTGCAGCGACGCGTACTGGTACATCAGCGGCATCTGATCGACAGG
>JBEKWX010000294.1:0-5152 GCA_049512675.1 Terriglobales bacterium
ACTTCCGGTGGGATCGTAGTTCTGCGCCCAGGGCTTGGGGAGGGGCGGAATCCTCAAAATCAGTACGGCGCCAACAACCACTGCTACGAGCGCCACTATCCACGCCACCGGGTTGGCTGATGTGGGAGCAGTTTTGGGTACCGGAGCATTTGCCGAGGTCACGGGTTCCTCCTGGAGCCTACAGGAATGCTGGTGAGGGATTGTAATCCTGTACGCCCGCGCATGCTAGCAGCCCGTACGCGTTACTTTATGAGGGCCACATGATGACCGCCAACATTTATGCCACAGCGGCCCTCGTGTGTCAAGCAGATTATCAGCTTGTCTGATAGGTATTGTCGCTTGGCCCGCTTGTCTGCTATTCTGACCGCACCAAAACGCCTCGCCGGGGGAACGCACGAGAGGGTCTCGGGCGGTTTCGAACCAGCCCTTGCCCATCTCTAAGGAGCAGGACCTGTGAACAGCACCAGTATGGCGGCTTTGAAACCAGTTTCCCGAACCACGCTATGCGAGCAGGTTGCCATGCAGCTTGCCTCCGAGCTGTCGGCCAAGCGCTGGAAGCCCGGCGAGAAACTGCCTTCCGAGGCGGAGCTCTGCAAAATCTTCAAGGTTGGCAGGTCCACTTTAAGGGAAGCATTGAAGTCGCTGGGCTTCATTGGCATGATTCGAGTGCGCGCGGGTGGCGGCAGCTACGTCGCTGAACAGCGCTCCAGGTACATGGATGGACCACTGCTGCCGAAAGGTATGCTGAATACCGAGAAGGACTTGAACGATTTTTCCGAAGCTCGCCTGCTGCTGGAAACGGAGGTGGCGGGACTGTGTGCGCAGAGAGCTACGGACCAGGATTTTCGGACCCTGGAAAAAATCGTGCGCGAGATGAAGACCGCCATCGATGAAGGTGGCGAAGGATTCAAGGATCTCGATTTGAGCTTCCACCTGGCCATTGCGTCAGCCAGCAAGAACAACATTTTGGCCGAACTCTTGAAGCACATCAGAGGAGAGCTGCACGAGATGATCACGAAAAGCGTGCTCTTGCCAGTCGGAATGGAACTCGCCTATAAGCACCACCGTGCGATATTGGAGGTTTTGAAGCAGCGCAATCCGGCGCGAGCGCGCAAAGCGATGCGCACCCACTTGCGCGCTTTCCAGCGCGGCTACAAGGTCCTGTTTCAGATTCCGCAGTAGTTCAAACCTACCAACACGATATTAAGGATATCTTGTGGCCGTTACGCCGATGGACGCTTAAAAACGAGGATCTTGGGCGCAAACACGTACACTGGCTCGCCATCCTGATTCAGCATAGTGCTTTTCACCTTAACGACGGCCTGGTTTGGCTTAGACCGGGAGGGCAGAATCTCTAGGACTTCGCTTTCCACTCGCAGAGTATCTCCCGGCCTGGTTGGTTTGGGCCATGCCAACTCGCCGCCGAGCCCGATGATCCCATTGCCCAGCGGTAATCCTCCGGTGACCATAAGCCGCATGGCGACGGCCGCGGTATGCCACCCGCTCGCGGACAACCCGCGGAACACGGTGGCCTGGGCGGCTGCCTCATCGAGATGAAACGGCTGCGGATCGAATTCTGCTGCGAACGCTTTGATCCGCTCTTCATCCATCCGATAGGTGCCGGACGTGAACCGCTGGCCGACGTACAGATCTTCCAGATAGAGGCCCTGTTCATGGTTCATAAGTTATTCATAGGAGGTCAGAGGTTAGAGGTCAGATTGCAGAGGTTGCCTCTGATCTCTATCGACGACGTCATAGGCTGCGCGCGTTGAGTTCCGCAGCCGTGATTCCGCTTTGGCTTACGAAAGCAGAACAATTTTGCCGAAGGCGCCCGGCTCCATGACTTCTTTATGAGCGCGGCCAGCCTCTGCCAGCGGTAGCTCCTTCCCGACGATCGGCCTCAGGGTGCCATTCTCCAAGCCGGCGAGGAGCCCGGCGTGAATCTCTTTTTCCTCGGCTTCCGTGATGCCCCAGAGAGTAAAGGCGTGAATTGAGGCGCGGCGCGTCATGAGGTCGCGCGGCGAGATGCTGACGTCGCCGCGGCTGCCAATGACGACCACGCGGCCGAGCGGAGCCAGCAGCTTCAGGTCCTGGCCGAGGTTCACGTTGGCGAGCATTTCAAGGATGAGGTCGACACCAATCCCACTGGTCGCCTTCAGAATCTCGTCCAGGTAGCCCGACTTCGTGTGATTGAACACATGGTGCGCGCCTTCACGCTTGACCAGTTCGAGACCTTTCTCCGTGCCGGCGGTGCCCAAGACGGTCAGGCCCAAGGCGCGAGCAAGTTGAACACCCGCGATACCCACACCGCCGCTGGCGCCGTGGATCAGCAGGATTTCGCCGGCACGAGCTTTCGTAGCCTGATAGAGCGCGTGATACGCGGTGCCATACGGAACCCACACGCCCGCCCCTTGCGCGTATGTAATCCTCGCTGGAAGCGGATGAACCTGGCTCTCCAGGGCCAACGCATATTCCGCGTATGCACCGGTCACCGTCTTCGCTACATAAACGCGATCGCCCGGCTTCACTTTGTGCACGGCTTCACCGATGGCTTCGACGACGCCGGCGCCATCGGAGCCCGGTGTGTACGGCAATGGCGGCTTGATAGCGTATGTGCCGTTGCGCATATAGGTGTCATATGGGTTCACGCCCGCGGCGTGGATGCGCACGAGGACCTGACCAGCGGTGGGATGCGGGGTGGGGATTTCTTCGAGCTTCAGGACTTCGGGACCGCCGAATTCACGAACAACGATGGCCTTCATTGTGGACTCCAGAACCTTCGTTTTTGGAGCTACGGTTTGATCTTTCCCTTAGATTCCCTGCGACGGCGCGCGGTCGCATAAACCACATTGGAGGGCTACTCCAACCTGATCTCCGGTGGCTAAGTTTGATTTTATTGGTTGGCCAAACGCCTGGAAGAAGAAACGGACCGGCGGCATGATGCCACCGGTCCGTGATTTGCAGTGACGCTACCGTCACTGATGGATATCAGTCAGCCCCGGGTCGCAGTCGTGGGAGCAGGTGCCGCCACCAGTTGATCCCGCGTTCATGATCACGCCCTGCGTGGTCGAGATCATGTAGAGATACACCCCCACTTCGCCGTCCTGGAGTATGTCAAATTTTCCGTTAAGCCCATCGGGGTCGGGGGCATAGGTAATCGCCGAGAGGGAGCTGCTCTCCGGCTCCCAATTGGGGTTACACCCTTGTCCACAATTGTTGACTTGGACTTGGTACTGAGTTCCGGTAAGAGTGCCGGTCCCAGAGGCGTCTACCTGGATGACGCCCGTCTTCACGTTCGGGGTGACCGACTGTTCAGTTCCACCCCAATAGTTTCCGCTGATGGACGAGCCCGTGAAGGTGATCGCCTGCTGCGGCGTCACCATGCCAAAGGACACCTTGCTGTCGGTGTTAAGGAAGAAGGCCTGGTTCTTGGCAATCAGATAGAGGAACGGACTGTTCCCGCCACCACTACTGGTCAGGATCGTACGTCCGTTCGACGCTACGCTAAAGGTCCCCGTATCACTCTGCGTTTTCTCCGTGCCGCCATCGTTCTCGTCGCCGCTGAAGCTGAACGTCGCGCTGGTGCCGGTTGTAGTGACGAACCCCGCCGTTGTATCGGGCGTGGCAGGCGAGTTACCAGTGTCGAGACCCTGCGCTTCGACCACGCTCACTCCGTCGAGCGACGCGTTGGTGAACGTGCCGCTTTGCTGGAGAATCTGGCCTGTAAACAGTGAGCCGCCTGGGCCGCTGATCGGGTCGGTTTGGACCAGCAGCAGCTGAGTAGCGTTGACCACATAGTAGGCAAAGTTCAGCGTGCCAACGCCTGTAACGTCAATGCCGACCGTGCCACGCCCGGTCGAGGAATTGACTGTGCTGACGTCGTTCGAGCTGAAGCTTATCGGGCTGCCGATGCCGTTTCCGCCATTGACTTTTCCATTGTCGTTAGCGTCCAACTGTCCGTTGGTCCAGTCGGCGTTGCCGTTGGCAGTAAATGCGCCGCCCAATTCAAATCGGTTGCCACCTTGGTCCACGCCGATAAGTCCGAACGCATAGGGCCCAGTGATCTTGGAAAGTGAGAACGCGCTGGTGGTCTGCTTGAGCAGCACGCCGGATCCCTGGAAACCGTTGTTCGACTGGTAGGCGATGACGTTGCCGTTGCCGCTGGATTGCAAAGCAAAGGCCAGGGTTAAGCTGCCTTGGTTGGTATTAATGGTCATCAATCCCTGATCGTTGCCGGCCACACAGTAGGTGCTGGTGTTGGCGATGGTCACCGCTGCATAGCCGTCTGTTGGGTCGTTGTAATCTCCCGCTCCCGACGTAATGCTGCCGCTGCCGTTGGCTGCGAAGCTGGCCGCAAGCCCTAAGAACACTTCGCCTTGGCTAGCGTCCGTCCAGCCCTGGATCAACATGGCGTAGTTGCCTGAGAGCTTGCTGTTGTTCGTACAGCCCGTAACCGCGATGCTGAGGGGCTGGCTGGCCGTGTTCCCCACATTATCGGTGACTTGAACCGTGAAGCTCGCGGTTCCCGTCGTGCTCGGCGTTCCGGAGACCTCCGCGTTCCCTTGGTTGTCGCTAGGGTTGCTGGTGAAGGTGAGCCCCACGGCGGTAAGACTGCTGCCGCCGCTGGTGATGCTCCATGTGTAGGGCTGCACCCCGCCATTGGCCTTTATGTAGGAGTTGTAGGCCCAGCCCTCGTTGGCACCCGGCATCGACGTCGTTTGCATTGAGAGCGCCGATGCTGAATTGACGGTGATTGAGTAAGTGTACGGGCCGGCGTTGCCGCTCGCGCTGTCCGTCACCGCGACGGTGAAGGAGACCGTGGTGGCCCCGGTGGGCGTTCCGGTCAGCGACAACGTGTTGCCGCCGGTGTTGTAGGCATAGAGGCCGTCCCCTAGACTGACCTGGGTCCCGTCGGTGGGGACAGCGGAGCCATTCATCGTAAAGGTATAGTTAGGTCCCACGCCGCCTGAGGCGTTGATCGCGCCGTTGAAGCCTTGGCCGATCACTGCGGTCCCCACGGAGCCGGGTGCGGGCAACGTCAGGGGCGTTGCCGGCGTCTCGAAGCTCACCTGTACCTGCGCGGAGTTGCCGTTGATGTCCGTGGCTTGGATCTGCCAGTTGTAGTTCGTGCTGCCGTTCAGGCTGGACACGT
>JBEKWX010000295.1:0-5094 GCA_049512675.1 Terriglobales bacterium
ATTCGGACGGTCGAAGCACTACCCAAGGCCGCCCGCGAATACCTGGCCTTCATCGAAAAGGAAACCGGAGCGCGGGTGGGAATGATTTCCACGGGCCCCGATCGTGAGCAGACGATTTTGGTGCCCGACTTCGTAAGCGAGTTGGGCCTGAAGATCTGTTGAACCACTCGGGTTCGTGTCAGGGCATCGCTTTAGCGATGCCGTAAGTTTTCGGAATCAGGAACTCCTTTAGGGGCCGGAATTCACAGTAATAGAACGGAGCGACGAATGGTGGTGTTGGCAGTAACTTGGATGGCAAAAATCGGACGCGAATCCGAAGTGACCGCGATCTTTGAAAAACTCTCAGCCGAATCGCGCAAAGAACCGGGCTGCCTCATGTATCAGGTGCACAAGCACAAGACCGATTCGCGCCGGTTCTTTATCTACGAACAATACAAAGATGACGCCGCCCTGGAGGCGCATCGCGCCGCCCCGCATTTCTTGCAGATGGCAAAAAAAGATCTGCCCAAAATCGCCGACCGCACCGAAGGGCATTTGTTCGAACCGCTGGGATGAATGTGCAGTTGCCAGTACCCAGTTGCCAGTTGCCAGAAAAACTTGCTACCGAATAGTTCGCAGTGGCAACCGAGAACTGACCACTGGAACTGTACTTACTGCTTGTCCACCAGCAGCACCCCGCCCGAAGCGTAGCTCTCCTTGGAAACTTCGTGGAACGCGATCATAATGGCTTCGCGGCGCGCACCCGCTTCTTCCACCATCGTGTCGGTAATGCGCTGCGCAATCTTGCGCTTCTGATCGGCCGTGCGGCCTTGGAGCATAGTGACTTGAATTAAGGGCATGGAGTTCTCGGTTCTCAGCTCTCAGTTCTCAGGAAAACCCAACCTCAGATCAACTTCACTGAGAACTGGGAACTGGGAACCGAGAACTGCTCTTACTGCGCCAATTCGTAACCCGCGAAAAAAAAGCTTAACTCGAAGCGCGCCGTCTCATCGGCGTCGGAGCCGTGGATCGCATTGTGTTCAATGTTGCTGGCCCATTTCTTGCGGATGGTACCCTCTTCGGCACTGGCCGGATTGGTGGCGCCCATCAGCTTGCGCAGATCGGCGATGGCGTTTTCCTTTTCCAGCGCCAGGACAACGATCGGTCCACTCGACATGAAGGTGGTCAGCGAGTGGTAAAACGGCCGGCTGGCATGGACGGCATAGAACTGCTCCGCCTGGTGCTGGGAGATTTCCAGCATCTTCATGGCCAGAATGCGGAAGCCATTCTTCTCAAACTGTTCGATGATGTCTCCGACCGCGTTCTTCTTCACCGCGTCGGGCTTGACGATGGTAAGTGTGCGTTGCAGGGTTTTCATAAGGTCAGTTGTCAGTTCTCAGTTGTCAGTTCTCAGTAACACCTATCCGCTCCGTGACAGTGGAACTGACGGCTGAGTGCTGATCGCCGATTGCTCCTACACTTTCACTCCGAGCGCGGCCGCGAGCGTTTCGCCGATGTCCGCCGGCGATTTCGCGACTTTGAGGCCAGCCTTTTCCATGGCGGCAATCTTTTCGGCCGCGGTGCCCTTGCCGCCGGAGATGATCGCTCCGGCGTGGCCCATACGGCGTCCCGGAGGCGCTGTCTGTCCGGCGATGAAACCCACCACCGGCTTCTTCATGTGCGTCCTGATGAACTCCGCAGCGATCTCCTCCGCGTTGCCGCCGATTTCCCCGATCATGATCACGGCTTCGGTCTGCGGATCGCGATTAAACAGATCGAGCGCGTCGACAAAATTGGTGCCGATAATCGGATCTCCGCCAATGCCGATCGCCGTCGACTGCCCAATTCCGCGCTGGGTCAACTGGTGCACCGCTTCGTAAGTCAGCGTGCCGGAGCGCGATACGATGCCGACATTGCCCTCTTTGTGAATCGCCGCCGGCATGATGCCGATTTTGCATTTGCCGGGCGAGATGATGCCCGGGCAGTTCGGCCCGATCAGGCGCGAACGCCGGTTCTGGAGAAACTCCCAAGCGCGCACCATATCCAGCGTCGGGATGCCCTCGGTGATGCAGACGATGAGTTCGATTTCAGCGTCGGCCGCCTCCATAATCGCGTCGGCCGCGTACGGCGGCGGCACAAAAATTACCGTGGCATTTGCGCCCGTCTTGTCCACCGCTTCCTGAACAGTATTGAAGATCGGCCAGCCCTCGTGTGTCGTCCCGCCTTTGCCGGGCGTGACGCCGCCCACAATTTGCGTGCCGTAATCCGCGCAAGCCTTCGCGTGGAAAGTGCCTTCACGGCCCGTCAGCCCCTGCACAACCAATCGAGTTCTTTTATCAGCCAGGATTGCCATAATTGCTCACCCTCAAAAAGTGTTTTCTGCCGCTCGCCCGCTCTCGTGTGGTGACGGGGCTTTGCCCCGTCCCGGCGGGGCAGAGCCCTGCCACCACACAACCGGCTAAGCCGCGCTTCTCGCCGCGGCCACTACTTTATCGGCCGCATCCTTCATGGTTTCTGCGACCGTGAAGTTCAGCCCCGATTCCATCAGGATTCTCTTGCCTTCCTCAACATTGGTGCCTTCCAACCGCAGGACCACCGGCAGTTGGATATGCGTCTTCCTTGCGGCTTCGACCACCCCCGTAGCCAGCATATCCACCCGCAGAATGCCGCCAAAAATATTGATCAGCACGGCGCGCACACTTTTGTCGCTCAGCAAAATCTCAAACGCGTGCGCTACTTGGTCCGCGCTTGCGCTGCCGCCCACATCGAGAAAGTTGGCCGGCATGCCGCCCGCATATTTGATGATGTCCATGGTGGCCATCGCCAGGCCGGCTCCATTTACCATGCAGCCTACGCTGCCGTCGAGCTTGATGTAGTTGAGGTTGTATTTCGACGCTTCCACTTCCAGCGCATCTTCCTCGCTGAAGTCCCGCAACTCGCGGAGGTCCGGATGCCGAAAGAGCGCGTTATCGTCAAAGGTCAACTTGGCGTCGAGGGCGAACAATCGCCCATCCGTACAACTGATGAAAGGATTGATCTCCACCAATGAAGCGTCCGTTTGCAGGAACGCGCGGTAAAGGCCGGTCAGGAACTTAACTGCAGGATTGATCTGCTGCGGCTTCAACCCCAAGCTGAACGCGATCTTGCGCGCCTGAAAAGGCTCCAGTCCCATGCCCGGATCGATGTATTGCTTCAGGATCGCTTCCGGCCTCTCGGCCGCCACCTGCTCAATATCCATGCCGCCCGCAGCCGATGCCATGAACACTGGCTTGCCCTCGCCGCGATCCACCAGAATGCCGAGGTAAAGTTCCTTCTCGATCGGCAGCGTTTCTTCGACCAGCAAGCGATGCACGATGCGCCCTTCCGGCCCGGTCTGATGCGTGACCAGTTTCATGCCCAGAATCTTGTCGGCGATTTCGCTCGCTTCTTGCACCGACTTGGCGAGCTTCACTCCACCACCCTTGCCGCGTCCGCCGGCGTGAATCTGCGCCTTCACCACAACTCCCGTGGCGCCGGAGCGGAGAAGTTCGCTCGCCGCCGCCTCAGCTTCTTCGCGTGACGCCGCCATCATGCCCCGCGGCACGGCGACGTCATACTTCTTCAGAATTTCTTTTGCCTGGTACTCATGAATTTTCATAATGATTCCTGATCCGTTGTTGGAGACACGAGAGAACTCCGCTTGCAGCCTCGGACACCTTGCAGCAAACTCATGATTCTATAGAAGGTGGAACGATTGGTGCAAACGCCGCGCGTCACTCCATGGTCGCTCCAAGAGCCTACTCACCTCCGCCAGTTGTGTGTGCGAAGGGCCGGAAGAAACTTGCCCCAGGAATGCGGCCATGAGACCCAGCCTACTTCCCACCTACCGACTGCAAGCAGCGGCCATAAAGTTCCAGCAAATGGGCGGCGTATTCCTCGGGCTTGTCGGTGGCAGCGGTGCCCTGGAAGCCGACTCCGGCCCCGGTGGTTTTGCCGTAGCCGGTGGTCATGGCGATGAATTTCATGAGGTCAAGCGCGATGTCTTCGTTGCGGCGGGAGCCCAGGGGAAGAACGGGCATTTCCATGATGAGAACTCCTGATTGAAGGGTGCAGTCCGGTGGTTTTCCCGGCCCTGCCGCGATCATAGCAGAACTATCGCTGAATCAACCTCGATGCGAGGATACGATGTGGGCAGGCTCACTCCGCGCTCCGGACATTCAGCGAGGGACAGCGGTCGTGTAGAATAACCCTTTGAATATGGACTTGTCCGCCATCCAGCAAGCCTTGCGCGAGCGCAACATCGACGCGTGGCTTTTCTACGATCATCACCACCGCGACCCCATCGCGTACCGCGTTCTCGGGCTGCCCGATGGGCTCATGGTCACGCGGCGCTGGTACTACCTGATCCCCGCCAAAGGCGAACCCGTCAAACTGGTACACAAAATCGAGTCGGGGCATTTGGATACCTTGCCCGGCGCAAAGAAACAGTACGCCGGATGGCAGGAACTGTTCGATGGTTTGAAGCGGATGCTGGCCACGCATCGCGATGTGGCCATGCAGTATTCGCCCAACAACTTTGTCTTCACCATTTCCATGGT
This sequence comes from Terriglobales bacterium, assembly GCA_049512675.1. Lineage (GTDB taxonomy): Bacteria > Acidobacteriota > Terriglobia > Terriglobales > Acidobacteriaceae > Acidiflorens. Next base: position 4,557 of record JBEKWX010000295.1, read on the forward strand.
GGACGCGGGGACGGCGGACCTGATCCGCGGGCTGGGCAAGAACATTATCAGTGCGGCGGACCTGATCGCGCAGTTTGAAGCGACCTTGAGCGAGGAACAGATCAAGTCGCACTTCGCGGCGCGCGATGTGATTGACGCGGTCACCGCCGAGGCCTTCAAGGAAATTGGACGGCGGGTGCGCAACGGCGGCACGCACGAGCATAAAATTCAGCAATTTTTCATGGAAGCATTCCAGCGCGAGAACATGGTGACCGACGATCCGCCGATCGTGGCGGCGAACGCCAACAGCGGCAACCCGCACTATGAGCCGAGCGCAAGCCGTCCGGTGCCGATTCATGAGGGGGACTTTGTTCTGCTGGACGTGTGGGCGAAAAAGAATACGCCGGGCGCGGTTTACTACGACATCACGTGGGTGGGGATTGTGGGAAAGGCTCCGTCAGACCGGCAGCGCGAAATTTTCAAGATTGTGAGCGAGGCGCGCGATATCGGCGTGAAGACGGTGCAGGATGCCGTCACTGCCGCCAAGCCGATCGCGGGA